>RHFA01000174.1 GCA_003724275.1 Thaumarchaeota archaeon S13 | reverse complement strand
CCCGCCCTGCGCGCGGCGCGGCGCGGCCTGCGCGCCGCCCTGGCCTGGGCGGGCCGCCGCCTGGCCGCCGGCCCTGCGCGCCGCCGGGACCTCCCCGCCCTCGGCGCCCTTCGGGCGCCCCTAGCCGACCTTTTTGCCCGGGCCAATGGGCAGGCGGGCGGCCCATTTTATCTTAAATCGGATTGGTTGGCAATGTTAGACTAAATATCGTAAAAAGTTGATAAGCGCGGGGCCGCGCGGGGGCAAAAACATACATTGCGGCCCCCGCGCGGGGCGCGCATGAAGCGGCTCACCGACGCCGAGCTCGACGCGGCCCTGGCCGGCCTGGACGGCTGGTCGGTCAGGGGAGGCAAGCTCCACAAGGAGTACGAGTTTGCCTCGTTCAACGAGGCCTTTGGGTTCATGGCCAGGGCGGCCATGGAGATTGAAAAGATGGACCACCACCCCGAGTGGGCTAACGTCTACAGCCGGCTCACCGTCGACCTCGTGACCCACGACGCCGGGGGCATAACTGCCAACGACGCCGAGCTCGCGCGCAGGCTAGACGCGCTCCGCTGAGGCCGGCCCGTGGGCAGGCTTTATATCCGCGCCCCGCCAACGCCGCGCGCGATGTCAGGGCCGGTGCTAGACTCGGACTATAGGCACGTCGACGGCAGGGGAAACCTGCTGCGCTCGAGGGCCGAGCTCGCCGTGGCGAGGATGCTCGACTTTATGGGCCACGAGTACGAGTACGGCAAGGAGATCCCGACGCCGAACGGGCCAGTCAGGGTGGACTTTGCGACCGAGAGGGGCCTCATCGAGGTCATAGACTCCGAGGAGGACCTCGCGAGGTACAGGGCCATAAGGGAGGCCGGCTCGCACAGCATACTCGGGATTGGCCACGCGCGGCACGCCGCGCGCGCCGGCGAGCTCGACGACATTGTCGCGTACGGCCCGGAGGGCGCCGGCGAGGCCGGCTCCATATTCATAGAGGACGAGTCCTTTACGTTTGACTATGCGCACATACTGCCCCTCGTCAAAAAGTGCTCGATACTCCACGGCCACACGTCCTCCGTCATGGTCGAGCTCGTCGGGCAGACGCGCGACGGCCTCCTCATGGACTTTGGCGAGGCAAAGAGGCTCGTCAGGGGCGTCATCACAGCCTTTGACCACAAGTTTTTCATCAGCCGCAGGTATGTCACGGGCGAGGACGACGTGCACTATCGCGTGGGCTTTGACGGGCCGAGGGGGTCCTTTGACCTGCGCGTGCCAAAGGACACGACGTACGCGCTCGAGGGCGAGGCTACCGTCGAGAACCTCTCAAGCGAGATCATACGGCGCCTCGCGCCGCTCCTCCCCGACAACGTCGAGGCCGTCGGCGTCTACATCTATGAGGGCAACAACAAGGGCTCGCACATCATATCGAGCCTGCGGCGGTAGTGCGCGCGATGGAGCCGCGCATACCGCAAAAGTCCTGGGACCCGTCCCTCGAGGGGCCGCTGCTGGAGAGGTGGGCGAGCGAGCGCATATACGAGCGCAGGCGCGGCGAGGCGTGCTACACGATAGACACGCCGCCGCCGTACCCGTCTGGCAGGCCGTGGCACGTCGGGGCCGCGGCACACTATGCGCAGATTGACATGATTGCGCGCTGTGAGCGCATGGCCGGCAAGAACGTCTACTTTGCGCTCGGCATCGACCGCAACGGCCTGCCAGTCGAGCTCTACACGGAGAAAAAGCACGGCATCCGCATGGCCGAGACGGACAGGGCAGAGTTTGTGCGCCTCTGCTCCGAGTCCCTTGACGACCTCGAGGACGAGATGGCGCGCACGCTGGCGGCCCTCGGCGTCTCGGCGGACATTGGGGGCCGCTACCGGACCGACTCGGCCGAGTACCGCGCCCTCACGCAGGCGACGTTCATAGACCTCTGGGGGCGCGGCCTCGTCTATGTCGCGACGCGGCCCACAAACTATGACTGGGTGACCGGCACGAGCGTCGCCGACGCCGAGGTCGCCCACGTCGAGGCAGAGTCCGAGCTCGTCCGCATGGACTTTGCGGTGGAGGGAGGGGGCAGCCTCGCCATAGCGAGCACGAGGCCAGAGCTCCTCTGCGCGTGCCGCGCCATAGTCGTGAACCCGGACGACGCGCGCCACGCCCCGCTCGTCGGGCGCCGCGCCACCGTGCCCATATTCGGCAACAGCGTCGTCGTCGTGGCCCACCCGTCGGCTAGCGCAGAGTTTGGGACCGGCGCCGTCATGGTCTGCAGCTATGGCGACCAGAACGACGTCGCGCTCTTTCGCGAGCTCGGCCTCGAGGAGGTCGCCTCGATAGGCCTCGACGGGAGGATGACCGCGGCGGCCGGCCCGTGGGCGGGCCTGCGGCCAAGGCAGGCGCGCGCGAGGGCGATCGCCGACCTCGAGGCCGCCGGCGCGCTGGCGGGCAGGGAGGGGATCACGCACAGCGTCCCCGTCTCGGAGCGCAGCGGCAACCCCATAGAGATAGTGCCCCTCGAGGAGTACTACCTGCGGCAGCTCGGCTCGCTTGATGACGTGCGCAGGGCCTCTGACGGCGTCGCGTTCAGGCCAGAGGCCCACAGGCAGATACTGCACAACTGGCTGGGCTCGGTCTCGATAGACTGGCCAATATCGCGCCGCCGCTACTATGGCACAGAGATACCGATATGGCGCTGCGAGTCCTGCGGCGAGGCCCACGTCCCCGAGCCCGGCGGGTATGTCCGCCCGTGGGCAGAGGCGGCCCCGTGGGAGGCGTGCACCTCGTGCGGCGGCAGGCTCGCCGGCGAGACGCGCACGTTTGACACGTGGATGGACTCTAGCATATCGCCGCTCTTCATATCGGGGTACGGCCGCGACGAGGACCTCTTTGCCGCCGCGTATCCCGCCGCGGTCAGGCCGCAGGGCAAGGACATTGTCCGCACGTGGCTCTACTATACGCTGCTGCGCTGCTGGCAGCTCACTGGCAGGGCGCCGTGGTCCGAGGCGTGGGTCATGGGGTACGGCCTGGACTCGCGCGGCGGCAAGATGAGCAAGAGCCGCGGCAACGTCATCGACCCGCTCCCGCTCATAGGGCGCGTCGGCGCAGACGCGTTTCGCCTGTGGAGCGCGTGCGAGGCCGGCCACGGGCAGGACTTTAGGTGCGACGAGGAGAGGATCGTCGCGACAAAAAAGTCGCTCAGCAAGCTGTGGAACGTCGCGCGCCTCGTCTCGTCGTTCCCCGACCCCGGCGAGGGCGCGGGGGGGAGCACCGAGACTGACCGCTGGATACTCGGCGAGCTCGACGCGCTCGTCGCAGCGTGCGCCGCGGCGTACGCCGAACACGACTTTTTCACGCCGGCCATCGCGACGAGGGAGTTTGTGCGCAATGTCTTTGCGGCCCACTATGTAGAGATGGCAAAGGGCCGCGCGTACGGCGACGGGTTTGGCGAGGGGCCGCGCGACTCGGCGCGGCGCACGCTCCACGAGGTCCTCTCGACGGTCCTGCGCCTCATGGCCCCGATCACGCCGTTCATCACGGACCACCTCTGGCGCGAGCTCTACTCGGGCACTAGCGTGCACCTCGAGGCGATGCCCTCGCCGCGCGGCCTGGGCGACGTCTCGGCGCAGACGCGGGCCATATCCGAGTTCAACTCGGGCGTCTGGAACGAGAAAAAGCGCCGCGGCCTCTCGCTGCGCGACCCCGTCGACATTGCGGTCCCCGGGGGCCTTGCCGCCTATGCGCCGGACCTCGTCCCCATGCACGGCCTGCGCGGGCCCTAGCGCCGACCCTGGGCCATCCGCGCAAAGGCGCCGTGGAGCGCGTGGCCGCCGAGCTCGGCGTGGAACGACACGCCGACCATGGCGCCCTGCCTGACGGCTACGATCCTCTCGCCGAGGCGCGCGAGGACCTCGACGCCGTCGCCGGCGCGCGCCACCGTGGGCGCGCGGATAAACGCCCCGCGGACCGTGCCGATCCCGAGGCCCGGCATCGCCACGTCTGCCTCAAAGGATAAGCGCTGCCGCCCGTACGAGTTGCGCTCGACGTCGACGTCGAGCAGGCCCAGCGGCGAGGCCGCCGCGCCGGTAGGCCCGTCGCGCGCCGAGGAGGCCATGAGGACGAGGCCCGCGCATATGCCCAGTATCGGCATAGAGTCAGACTCTGCGCGGCGCCTGATCGCCCCCATCGCGCCGGATAACTCGGAGAGCGGGCCTATCGCCGTGCTCTCGCCGCCCGGAATGACAAGCGCGTCGACAGAGTCGACCTCGCGCGCCGAGGCCACGCGCACGGCGCTGCCAGACGGGCCGAGGGCCGCGCGCGACGCGGCGACGTTCTCGGCGACGTTGCCCTGCGTGGCCAGGACGCCGATGCGCGTCACTGGTCTCCCCTCTCCTGCATGCGCAGCTCCAGGCTCGCCACGTCAAGGCCTGCGATCGAGCTGCGCTCGTCGACCATCTTTTGCGCCTCCATGACGCGGCCCGCGTCCCTCCAGAACGTCGTGGCGAGGACGACGGCGCGCGCGCGCTCGAGGGCGTCATCAGACTTGAATATCCCCGAGCCGACAAATATCCCGTCGCAGCCCAGCGACATGAGGTGCGCCGCGTCGGCCGGCGTGGCAATGCCGCCGGCCGCAAAGTTTACCACGGGGAGCCTCCCGAGGCCGGCGACCTGCTCGACGAGCTCGTACGACGCGCCGAGCTCTCGCGAGGCGCGGACGAGCGCCTGCGAGTCGCCGTCCTCGCGCATCGCCCTGACCTGCCGGATCCCGTCGTTGACCTCCCTTATGTGCGTGATCGCCTCGGCGACGTTGCCCGTGCCCGGCTCGCCCTTTGTGCGGATCATCGAGGCGCCCTCCTCTATGCGCCGCAGCGCCTCGCCTAGCGAGCGCGCGCCGTTGACAAACGGCGTGTCAAAGTCCCACTTCCATATGTGCCCGCGCGCGTCTGCCGGCGTGAGGACCTCGGACTCGTCGACCATGTCGACGTCGGCCTCGACGAGAACCGCGGCCTCGGCGGCGTGGCCTATGCGGCACTTTGCCATGACTGGCACGCTCGCCGACCCCATGATCTCGCGTATCGTGCGCACGCTCGCCGTTCGCGCGACGCCGCCGGCCTTGCGCACGTCAGAGGGGAGCTTGTCGAGGACCATGACGGCCACGGCGCCGGCGCGCTCGGCGACCTCGGCCTGCTCGACGGTGGTGACGTCCATGACGACGCCGCCCTTGAGCATGTGCGCAAAGCCGCGCTTGAGCAGCGGCGTCCCGCGGACCGCGCCGTCAGGGCCGGCCTCGCGAGCCCCGCGCGCGGCCGTGGGAAGGGGGATCACGGGGGAGCCTCCGCCGCCTAGGTATTTGTGTTTATGGCGCGCGCGGGCGCGCTTGGTTTATAGCCAGGCCCGCGCGGCCCGCGCGCGATGAGGCACAGGGGAGCGATAATCGCCGCCATCGCCGTGGCCGCCGCGGGGGGCACGCTCTATGCGATAAGCCCATACTTTACCGAGATCACCGTGGACGAGCCCCTGCCCGACGTCATAATGATGGACGAGGCGCCCGGCGCGCCCATGGCGGGCATGCCGATGGCCTCGCTTAGCGGCATGTTCGTCGGCGTGGGCGACGGCGTGCACGACGCGCGCGGGACCGCAAAGGTCCTCGAGCGGTCCGGCGGCGGGCAGGTCCTGCGCCTCGAGGACTTTTTCTCGACGAACGGGCCGGAGCTCCACGTCTACCTCTCGGCGGACACTAGCGACGGCGACTATGTCGACCTTGGCCTCCTCAAGGGCAACAGGGGCGACCAAAACTATGACATACCCGAGGGCACGGACCTCTCTAGGCTCAACAACGTCCTCATATGGTGCAAGCCGTTTGGCGTGCTCTTTGGCAGCGCCGAGCTCGCCTAGCCTCGCTATGTTGATATACGCGCCGCCGCGCGGGCGCGCGGCGACGGGGGCGAGCGGGCACGGCATGGAAGACGCTTGAGCACAACGGGATAATCTTTCCGCCCGCCTATGAGAGCAGGGGGATCACCGTCAAGGTCCGCGGCAAGAGGGTCAAGCTCGGCCTTCTCGCCGAGGAGATGGCCTACCAGTGGGCAAAGAAAAAGGACACGCCATACGTCCAGGACGCCGTGTTCCAAAAGAACTTTGTCGCCGACTTTGCGCGCGAGCTCGGAGCAGGGTATGAGGGCATTGCATACTCTGACATCGACTTTGGGGCCGCGTACAGGATAGTCGACGCCGAGAGGGAGGCCCGCGAGCGCTTGACAAAGGAGGAGCGCAAGGACCTCGCCAGGCGCAGAAAGGAGATGCGCGAGTCGCTCAAGGCAAAGTACGGCAAGGCGGTCCTCGACGGCAAGGAGGTCGACGTCGGCAACTATATGGCCGAGCCTCCGGGCATATTCATAGGGCGCGGCGCGCACCCGTTCAGGGGCAAGTGGAAGTCGGCGATCAGGCACTCGGACGTCACGCTAAACCTCGGCAAGGGCGCAAGGCGGCCGCCCGGCGACTGGAAGGAGGTCGTCTGCAAGCCCGACGCGATATGGCTCGCGTGCTGGACCGACGGGCTGACAAAAAAGGCAAAGTACATCTGGTTTGCCGACACGGTCTCCCTAAAGCAGGACCGCGACAGGGCAAAGTACGACAAGGCCGTCACGCTCTCTGGCAAGATAGGGACCGTCAGGAAGAGGATGGTAGCCGACATGGCCAGCAGGGACGACAGGAGGCGCAACGTCGCGACGGTCTGCTACCTCATATACCGCACGGCTATGAGGGTCGGCGACGAAAAGGACTCCGACGAGGCAGACACCGTCGGCGCGACGACGCTCAGGAGCGAGCACGTCAAGGTGACACAGTCCACGATAGAGTTTGACTTTTTGGGCAAGGACAGCGTGAGGTGGACCGAGACGCTCGAGGTCGGCGAGGACACGCAGTTCCGCGACAACCTCAGGGCCCTCACGGAGGGCAAGGCCGACGACGAGGAGATATTCGAGGGCATCACCTCGAGGACCGTGAACGCCTACCTGTCCGGAATCGTAAAGGGCGTCTCGGCCAAGGTCTTCAGGACCTACCTCGGCTCCAACATCGTCAACGCCTACCTCTCGGCCCACTCCAACGTGCGCACAAAGTCGGCAAACGCAAAGATCTACCACGCAAAGCTCGCAAACCTCGAGGCCGCAAAGATGCTAAACCACAAGAGGACCATACCAAAGACCTTCGAGCGGTCCCTGGAGAAAAAGCGCGAGGCCCTCAAAAAGGCCAGGGCGAGGCCCACAAAGACGCCCAAGCAGGCCGAGAGAAAGGCCGAGAGGGTCGAGCGCCTCAAGATGCAGCTCGACCTGGCCCAGAGGACGAGCGACTACAACCTCGGCACGTCGCTGCGCAACTATGTCGACCCGCGCGTCTTCAAGGCGTGGATAGACGAGGTCGGCGCGAGCTGGGAAAAGGTCTACACGGCGGCCCTCCAGCGCAAGTTCCTCTGGGTCCAGGAGGAGAGGACGCCGTGGAAAAAGGTAAGGACGATGTACTAGGCGCGGGGGCGGGGGAATGGTTTAATTTGTGGCCCTGCGGCGCGCGCGGGCGTGCCGGAGTAGCTCAGCCTGGCCTAGAGTGCCAGTCCACACCGCAGAGGCAATACTCATAATCTGGAGGTCGTGGGTTCGAAACCCACCTCCGGCACTACACCCTATATCGTGTTTAGGTACTTCCAGAGGTACATGACCCCGACGGTCCCTATCACGTAGAGCATGGGCTTCCACGCAAACGCCGGAAACGCCGGCGCGGCGAGCCTCACGCGATAGTCGTCAAATACGCGCGAGACGTACCTGCGCAGGCCACGGCTCCAGATGCGGTACTCGACGCGGTGCCTCTGCAGTACCTCGGCGACCTCGTATATGACGTGCGTCCTCTGGCTAAAGGCGTGCTGGAGATAGTCGCGCGAGACCTCGACCTCGGAGTGTATCGCCACGAGGCCGTCGCGGACGGCCGTCATGCGCACGTGGAGCTCCCAGGGCTTTGCGAGCTTGAGGCAGAGGCCGTGGCCGACCTGGCCGGGCCTGCGGTGCTCGAGGGCGACCCTCTTAAAGCCCTCGCTGGCAAATATCCGGTACAGGTCGTCGATGCTGCGCCTCACGACGAGCTCTAGCTGCGCGACACCGGTCTTTGGGTCGGCCCCTATGCGCCCGCGGATAGAGCCGGGGAACGAGACGGTCCGCGGGTAGCGCGTCCGGTACTCCATTCTGGCGCGCGGGGCCGCCGGGCCGCTATTTAAAGAGGGCGCGGCCGGCCGCGCCCCCCTCGGGGGGCGCCCACGGGGGCGCGGGGCGTGTAAAATGATATATAGAATGCGCCGGGGCCGCCTCGCCGTTGGACGGCAAGCGCATAGTCCTGACCGCTGACCGCAGCCTCATGACCAACTATCGGGGCAACTTTCTCTATGGGTTTATCGCGTGCGGGCCGTACGAGGTCCTCCCCGAGTGGGTCTTTGACAAGGTCTTCTGCCCCGCCGTCGAGACAGACCCCGTGACGGGCGAGGCAAAGGTCGCGCAGATCGGCCTGCGCAGGGTCGAGAGCGCGCTCCACCAGGGGTACGGCGCCGACGAGGTCTTTGTCGCAAACCCCGAGCACCTCGAAAAGTCCATAGGGCCCAAGACAAAGGTCGTCGGGATCAACGTCATGGACCCCCTCGGCATGGCTCCCGTGACGACGACAATGTCGCCTGAAAAGCTCTCCTATATCGCCATGAAGTTCAAGCGAATGTGCGCTACGATAATCCAGCTCAAAAAGAGGCACGGCTTTCACGTGGTCGTCGGCGGCAACGGGGCCTGGGAGCTCGCAAAGCCCGACAGGATGAGGGTCCATGGCATCGACACCGTCGTAGTCGGCGAGGCCGACGAGCTCGCCCTTGACCTCTTTCGCGACCTCGAGGCAGGCGGCGCGCCGGAGATAATGCACTGCTTTGTGAAGAACATACAAAACATACCCGAGATAAAAAAGCCCACGGTCAACTCTCTCATAGAGGCGATGCGCGGGTGCGGGCGCGGGTGCGACTTTTGCGACGTCAACAAGCGCTCAAAGAAGGACTTGCCCCCCGAGCGCCTGCAGCGCGAGGCGAGGATAAACCTCGACTATGGATTTGACTCTGTCTGGCTGCACTCTGACGAGATGCTCCTCTATGGGTGCGACAACCGCGACTTTAGGCCAAACCGCGACGCGATAACTGACCTGTGGGCCGGCCTCAAGGGCCTCGGCGCAAACTTTGTCGGGACGACGCACATGACGTTCTCGGCCGTCGCCGCGGATCCCGACCTGATGCGCGACATTTCGAGGATAAACGAGATGGACAGGAGCGGGAGGTGGCTCGCGACAAACCTCGGCATAGAGACCGTCGCGCCGGACATGGTCAAAAAGCACCTCGGCGTGAAGACGAGGCCCTTCAGGCCAGAGGAGTGGGGCAGCGTCGTGCGCGAGGGCGCGAGGATACTCAACGAGAACCACTGGTTCCCCGCGGCGACGATAATAATCGGCTGGCCCGACGAGACGCCCGATGACGTCCAGTACACGCTAGACATGATGGCCGACTTTCGCGCGACGGACTTTAGGGGCCTCG
Organism: Thaumarchaeota archaeon S13; assembly: GCA_003724275.1. GTDB lineage: Archaea > Thermoproteota > Nitrososphaeria > Nitrososphaerales > Nitrosopumilaceae > JAHRAL01. Next base: position 1,530 of record RHFA01000174.1, on the reverse strand, counting down.
TCGCGCCGCTCCTATACCAGGACTTTGGCGAGCGCAACTCGATGCACTTTGGCAACCTCAACGAGGCCCAGTTCACGCTCTTTTGGAAGTGCTGGGAGAACAACCTGCGGGTCATAAACGACATTATACCCATAATACTGCGAAACAAGTCCTATGGGCCGCCCATGAAGGTGTTCATGTACGGCCTCATAAAGGCCGGCACGTGGGCCATACTGCGCTACCTGCGCGGCCTCTGCAAGAACCTCTTTAACGGCCGCACGCCAGACGAGGTCATAGAGTCGCATGCGCGCAGCAGGTCCGTCTCGGCCCCAAAGATAGAGACAAAGAGGCTATAGGCCCTTGAGGGCCTCGTCGGCGATCGTGTCCCGTGCGGGGCGGACCGCGACAAAGTAGGCCCTGTCCGTGCGCTCTATCGAGGTCACTGGCCTGTAGGCCCTCTCGGCGGCGTCAAACTCGTAGATGCCCGGCTCTAGGTCCGCCTTTGCGTAGACCATCAGGTACGAGCCCCCCGTCGCCGGCGAGAGCGGGATGAACGACATGACGTGGCCCCTGTACGTCGTCACGGGCATCGTGTTCTTTATCGGCGGGGCGACTGCAGACATGTAGAGAAAGACCTCCTCGACGGTGCCATACTCGGCATACTCTATGTCCATCGGGGGCGGCGCGGGGGGCCCGCATATAATAACCTAGGGGGCATCCTGGCCCCCTGCGCGGGGCGCGGTGGGCGGATTTTTCACTTAAATTATGCGCGCCGGGGCGGCCCGCCGTGAACAGGGCAGAGGTTCTCCTCGGGGCGTCGGCGCGCGCGCGAAAGGCCGTCTCCGGGCTAGCCGGCACCGAGCGGGCCGGCGGCGACTATGGGACAGGCGCCGGCGGGGACACGTCGCATGCCGTCGACATCGCCGCCGAGCGCGCCGTGCTCGACTATCTCAGGGAGAGGTCGTTTGGCTGCACGGTCCTCGGCGAGGAGTGCGGCAGGGTCGTCATACCCGGCGAGCCGGGCGGCAACGTCGTCATGGACGCCGTCGACGGCTCGGTCAACGCGGTCCGCGGCATCCCGTTCTATTGCTGCTCGCTGGCGTACGCCGAGGGCGATACGCTCTCGTCGGTCACCGACGCCGTCATCGAGGACATGGGCGGGACAGACCGCTTTTGGGCCAGCAGGGGGCGCGGCGCGATTGCCAACGGCTCCCCGATGCGCGCCGGCGCCGCGCATGGCCCCGAGTACCGCGTTATAGTCGTCAACGTCTCCGGTATTAGCGCAGAGGGCGCCGCGCGCGTGCAGCCCGTCATGGAGGCGAGCCACACGCGCCACTTTGGCGCCAACGCGTTAGAGATGGCCCACGTCGCGCGCGGCTGGCTTGACGCGCTAGTCGACGTGCGCGCGCGCATACGCGTGCAAGACATCGCCGCCGGCTGCCTCCTGGTCCGCGAGGCCGGCGGCGCCGTGGTCGACGACAAGCTCGGCGAGCTGGACTCTGACCTGTCATACGAGGCGCGCCTCTCCTTTGTGGCCGCCGCCAACAGAAC
>RHFA01000105.1 GCA_003724275.1 Thaumarchaeota archaeon S13 | reverse complement strand
GCCGCCTCGGGATCCGACGCGGGGGCCTCGCGGACCTTGGGGGCCGCCTCGGCTGCCACGGCAGGGCGCCCGCGTGGCTCGACGACCACGGTCCCGGCCACCCACGGGTGTATCGTGCACGAGTACGCGTGCTCGCCGGCCTCGTGGAACGCGTGGGAGAACGAGTCCCCCGGGGCCATGAGCGAGCTGTAAAAGCCGCGCGGCCCGTCTGCGTCCCCCGTTCCGGCCACGGTGTGGACGGCCGAGTCGGCGTTGAGCCAGCTCACCGTGTCGCCCTGCGTGACGCGCATGGGGTCGGGGCGCTGGCACGGGGACTCTGGGCCGCACGAGCGCGAGTGCGAGACAATGTCCACCCTGTTTGGCACGCCGGCCAGGCCGTGGACCAGGACAGAGACCTCGGGGCTCGTGGCGTTGGCCGCCGCGGCGCGCGCGACTATGCGGTGGATGCCCGAGGGCGTCTCGCGGCCAACGGGGATCACGGCGACAAACTCCCCGCCCGATCCGGCAGGCACGGTGTGGACCGACTCTGCGCCAGACGGGCCGGTCACGGTGACCTCGACGTCGCCCCTGCCGCCCTCGGCGAGGCGCCCGCGAACCTCCACGTGCTGCTCGCCATGCCTGCGCTTTTGGACCTCGCCGGGCTCCACGGCGATCTCGCCAAAGGACAAGTTGCGCGCCGCGGCCGCTGCGCCATGGGGGGACGCGTGTGCGGGAACCGGATCAAGGGATGGTGGTAGAATTCCGGTTCCCGCACCCGTGGCGCCCGTGTGCGTGCCGGGCTCCGCGACCGTGCCGGCGAACTGGCAGGCAAGGGCGGCCCCGACGGCGGCCAGGGCGATCGCTCGGGCAGAGGCGGCGCGATTGCGCGCTTGTCCTCTTCCGGGATGACCTGGCCTGGCACACGCAACTGGAGCGCAGATTTTGCTTTAAAGCAGGATCCGCGCGACCTTCCGCTTGACCATAACGATGCCCCGGCGCCCGCGCGCAGCGGGGGGCCGCATGCCTGCCTGCCTGGGGCGCCTCGCCGCGCGCATTGCGCGCCCCGCCGAGGCGCTTGCGCACGCGCGCCTGCGCCCCCGCGCGCGCCGCCGCGAGGGCCTCATTGCGGGCCCAATGCTCATAATCACGGGCATAGCGGCGCTCCTGGGCGTGGCAGTCGTGTCCATCCTCTTTCAAAAGGAGCTCTCTGCCACGTTTCTCTTCCTGTTCACGTCGATGCCCCGCTTTGATGCCGCCGTGTCGGCTGACGGCACGGTGGCCGCGGGAAACGCGCTCTATGAAATGTACCTCAACTTTCGCACAATCTCCTTCTTTGTCATGTCCGTGGCCATTGTCATAGCTGGCCTCACCTTTGGCCTAGAGTCGATCAACGTCGTCCCGCCCAGGGCGGCCTCAAAGATACTGGGCAACGGCATGCTCTACCTCGTCGTGATCATGGTCTTTCCGCACTTTTGGGACATTGTGGCCGACGCCGTGGAGTGGCTCTCGCTCTGGATACTGAGCCCGGACGATCCCTCGCGCGCGCACGACACGGTCGCGACGCTCCTTGACTATATGAGCCCCGGCCGCTACCCCGAGGTCGACTATGCGCGCCTCTTTGGCGGCGCGGGCTCTGCCCTGGCCGAGGCGGCGTTCTCCTCGATCGTGGACTTTGTGACCATGCGCGAGGGCGACGGGGCACTGCGGGCCATCGGCGAGGGATACGAGCGCACGATCACGGCGCTCCTGACGGAGGTCCTGCTGTTCTTTCTCAAGGCCATCGCGCTGCTCACAATGTCCCTCACGGCGTTCCTCCTCGGGACGGTCAGATACGTGCTCACGGGCCTCCTCGCCGTGGCCGTGCCGCTCGTCCTGGCGCTCTCGCTCCTGCCGCAGTTTGCGCGCGTGACGGCCCTCATGCGCGACACGCTCGTGGCCCTCACCATAGTGCCGCTGTTCTCGGCCCTCGCCGTCGCCGCCGGCGTCGCGGTCCTCGAGGGCCTTGACAGCGAGGACTTTGGCGACGTGGACGTCGTGATCGCCGCCGGCGACGTGGGCCGCGACGGGTGCGCCGCCGGCGCCGAGGGCTGCGAGGAGCCCGAGGCCCTGGTTCCGCCGCCCTCGGTCCAGGAGCTCACGCACGGGGTTCGCAAGTTCTTTATGGCCCTGGCGGTCCTCGCGCTGGCGATCTACTTTCCGGCCATGCTTGCCCCCATGATATCGAGGATCATGTCCTCTGTGCAGCAGCACGTATCCACGTCGGGCCTTGCGGGCACAATGCTCCTGTCCGGCGCAAGGGCCGCCGTGTCCCGCGCCCCGGCGGCAACGGCGCTCGGGTACCGCGCCGTGCGCTCTGTGGGCCATCGCGCCTCGGACCTGTACTATTATGGGCTGCACGCCCCCAAGGGCAACGTCTTCAGCGAGTATGACGATCATGATAGCAATAAGTTCAGGCCATATGGCGTGCCAGACGCAGAGTTGCGCGCCGCGGACGCCGTCCCCTATGGGCAGGACAGCCTACGGGCCAATGCCGGC
>RHFA01000121.1 GCA_003724275.1 Thaumarchaeota archaeon S13 | reverse complement strand
GTCAAGCGCCGCGGCCCTCATGACGCCGGTGCCGCCCCCGGTGGCGAGCATGCCGCCGCGCGACTCGAGCGTCGCGCTGCCCATGCGCGTGATGATCTCGGTGGCCATTGATATCGTGTTGACCTCGGCCCCGCGGCCGCGCGCGGGAACCTCAAAGTCGCGCGCGCGGATCGGCCGGCGGATCCTGACGGTCCGCGCGGCCCACGCCGGCACGCCGCGCGCGTGCGCGCGCGCGACGAGCCTGCCGCCCCTGACCACCTCGCGCCCGCCGACATAGACGTCTTGCGCGCGCGCGGCCCCGAGGTCTTTCATGAGGACAATGTCGGCAAGCCTGCCGGGCCCAATGCCTCCCAGGTCGCGGCCCATCGCGTAATAGTCAAAGGCGTTCCTGGAGGCTATCGCGTACGCCCTGACGGGATCCATCCCGAGCGAGACGGCCTCGCGCACACAGTGGTCAATGTGGCCGTGCGTTGCCATGTCGACGGGGTTTACGCCGTCCGAGCAGAACATCAGGCGCGACGTGTCGATCCCGCGCGCGAGAACCTCGGAGACTATGGCGCGCAGGTCGCGCCTTATCGAGCCCTCCCTGGCCATCACCCACATTCCAAGGCGCAGCCTCTCTATGGCCTGCGCATAGTCGACGGGCTCGTGGCACGAGAGTATCCCCGACGCAACGTACGCCTGGAGCTTTTTTCCCGACGCGCCGGCGGTGTGGCCGTTTATCGCGCATCCCTCGCCGAGCGCGCGCGCGAGCTGCCTCATCGTCGCGGGGTCGCGCGAGGTCACGCGTGTCCACGAAAAGACCTCGCCGAGGCCGACGACGTCTGCGCGCCGCAGCATTGCGGCCTCTTGGGAGGGCGTGAGCGTCCTGGCCGTGCTAAACCTGCGGTCCACGGGAAGCCCGCCGGGAACGGCGCCAAACACCCTTGCCGCCGAGCCGGCGCACTGGCGCAGAAACTCGCCGAGCCCGCGCGCGCCGGCTACGGACACGACGTCTATGGGATCCGCAAAGAGCGACGTCACGCCGCGCAGCGCAGCGCGCGCGGCAAACTCGGCGGGCATGACAAGCTGGTCAATGTGGACATGGGGGTCGGCCATGCCCGGCACGGCAAACAGGCCGCGCGCGCGGCGGACCCTGGTCTTCGGCCCTGTCGCATGCGAGGCGTCCGGCCCGACGTACGCTATCCTCTGGCCCGCCACGGCGATGTCGAGGCCCTCCTGGACCTCCCCCGTGTAGACGTTGGCCAGGCGGGCCCCGGCGATGACGAGGTCCGCGCGGGCCTCGCCCATGGCCACGGCGTTGAGCGCCCTGAACGAGGAGGAGAGCGGGTCCATGCGCGCGCCGCGCGCGGGCCGCCCCCATTTAAGGTTCAATGCTTAAATACGGACGGCCGGCGCGCCGCGCGCGTTGAAGTACCCAAAGGCGATAATGCGCTACTGCCCCAAGTGCCGCAAGCACACGTCGCAAAAGGTCTCGATATACAAGGCCGGCAAGCGCCGCGCCTCGGCGATCGGCGAGAGGCGCCACGCCGAGGACAAGAAGGGCTATGGGGGCCAAAAGTTCCCAAAGCTCGCAAAGCCCGCAAAGGTCACCAAAAAGGTCACGCGCATGCTCTCGTGCCCCGAGTGCAAGAAAAAGTTCAACATGTACGGGATTCGCGTCAAAAAGTTCGAGCTGGTGGCCGCATGAAGAGGGACCACGTTCCAGTCCCAGAGCCCTCTAGCAGGTTTCTCAGGGTAGAGTGCTCCGAGTGCAACGAGGTGCAGGTAGTCTATTCGCACGCCTCGACGCACGTCACGTGCAACTCGTGCGGCAACGCGCTGGCGACGCCGACGGGATCGACGGCCCAGATTCACGGGACGTCCGTGGACCCGAACGCGAGCGCATAGTCGCGCGGCGTGTTAACCCCGAGGCATATCCTCCTGTCGTCAAGGATCCGCAGGTCCTCCCTGACGGCGCCGCCCGCGCGCGCAAGCGACGCGGCGACGACCGAGACGCCCGTATAGCAGCATTCTGCGCCGTCCACGGACGCGAAAAACGACGGCCTCGCGCCGAGCGACTCGGCATAGCGCCTCGTCGCGACGATCGCGGTCCACGCGCCGCCGTCACGGTGGAGGGCCGCGGCGCGGCGCAGGGCCTCGGCGTCCAGCAGCGCAAGGTCGCCGGGAACCACCATGACGTTTCCCTCCAGCCGCGACATTGCGGCGCGCATGTCAGCCGCATAGCCGCCGCCCGGAGTCTCGACGGCCTCGACGCGCGCGTCTGCGCGCAGGATGCGCGCGGCCCCCGGCGAGTGCGCGCTAGTCGCCGCGACGATGCGGGTGTAGAGGCCAGAGCCGGCCATCGCGCCGACGACCCTGCCGACGATCGGCCCGCCCTCGCCGAGGGCGAGCTTTTCTCCCATGGCGGCCATGCGCGTGCCGCGCCCGCCGGCCATGACAAGGCCGATCATTGCGCGGCCACCAGGACGGCGACGGCGGCCACGCGCGAGAGCTCGTTGGCCGCCGTCGCCGTCCTG
>RHFA01000169.1 GCA_003724275.1 Thaumarchaeota archaeon S13 | reverse complement strand
GACGGCGAACACCACATGCCCCTCCCGCGCGGGTCCCTCCTCGCGCAACGCTTAACACCAACCCGCGCGCCTACGGCGTGCGCCTGCTGGCCTCGGCGCCGCCGGGGGGCGCGCCGTACCCCGCTGAGACGGCCCGCGACTGCCCCGAGGCCGTCGCGGCCGAATGGGCGCGCCGGGACGGCGCGCTTGCCCTTGACGCCGAGCCATCATTGCAGCTGGCCCCCGTGCCCCTCGCGCCCCGGCCAGCCTGTTAAACCAGCCCGTGCGGACCGTGGCGTCGCGGCGGGGCGAGGGCATATGGGCGCAGGCCGTCTTTGCCTCCGGGAGCCTCGCGCCCGCGCCGGGCGGCGGCACGGTTTAATAATTTCGCCCCGGCGCGCCGCGGCCAGTGGGGCCGTCGTCTAGCATGGTAGGATGCTAGCCTGGGGTGCTAGTGGTCGCAGGTTCAAATCCTGCCGGCCCCACCTTTTACATGGCGGCCGCCGCCCCGCCGTGGCGCCGGAGCTTCAGGGCGGCAAGGCGACCGGGAGGGGGGAGTCGCTGGCAGGCTTCGCGCCGCGCGAAGGGATCAAGACTTATACGACGGGCTTCGCGCCGCGCGCGCATTATGGCGCAGCAGGACAGGCTAGCAAGGGTACGCAACAGGAGGGAGTTCATGGACAGACTATACCACATGAACGACCCCCCTAAAAGACGAAAGACCGGCGAGAAAACACGCGGGAGGCTTACGGAGCTAAAGACCTACATACTAGAATGCAACGAAGTGTTTAGGGCGGGTCAGGGAGACAGGTTCTCCTGGGAGGTGGAGGACACGGGCGTGGACACGATCAGGATACTGAACGTAAAGCGCAACGGAACGGCGCCTACCCTGCAGTTTTATATGGACATGACGGATCGCAGGTTTCTACTGCTGCATACCGACGAACTTGCGGAAAAGGCAAACGATGCGGTTGAAGGGCTTGTTGGAGAGTACCAACACAGGTTTGATCACACGTGGTTTCATTCGGATCTCTTGAAAAAGTGGGCGCGCGGCCTAGACGGCGGATTTAGTGGATATGCGATAAATTATGGCGGCGTCCTGCATGGAAAAGACGACACGCTAAAGATGGAAGTCAGTGGAACCAACGCAAAAAAGCTGTATGATGCCCTGCCAGATCTGAAGGACACCGACAGACTATTGTCGCATGAGGCCATAGAGATGCGCAAAGGGCCAAAAAAGCCTATAGGTGCCTTTGTTGAAGAGCGCATAGCTAACATGGGATACTTTTCAATAAAGCACGGCAAGTCAATAGCAAACCACTTGGACATAGTAAGTGACTGTAAAAACGAATACAAGGAAATGATCACAAATGTCGAAAAATGCCGCATGAGAACATCGTCCCAAAATGGATATGATGTCTTTGAAGGCAGGCCGCTCGCAATCACATATCCCACTGTCAACAACCTAGCGAGGTTTGTTGACACCATGTTTAACGCAAAAAAGCCCTTCAAGCTGTGGGGAATCAAGCTGTTGCGCAAAGAAGGGCAGTACAGCGTGCCGGCCGTCGATTTGCACGAAGGTAGCGCAATTAACTTTGAGATCACGCCGTACATGATGCGCATATACCTAGAACCAGGCAGCTGCGGAAACACAATCATGAGGCTGATCACAAACCTGCAAACCCACTATAGCGCTCAAACAAAATGTAGTGACCTAGAATGATCGTGGCTTGTGAGCACACTCAACTAATGAACAAGACTGCCGGCCTGTTCGTTCTGACTTTAGGGTGGCCCCCTGTGTTGTATAAATGCGGATATAGGCCAGAGGCAGTAGAGCAAAAGCTGCGTATTGGCACCACAACAGCCGTCAAGCCTGACATAATTGCGGCGTCAGGCAAAGAAAGGCATGCGCTTGTGATCGAATGTAAGAGCGGCATGAACACCAAGCCAGAACAGGAGAAAAGGTATATGGCGCTCGACACGGCCACTGTCAAAAAACGGGTCAAGGCAAGGCCTCCTCTAGAGGGACACACCGTTTCCTATGCGATAAACGGGCAAGCTATGAAAGAATAGCGACGCACACAAAACTCCCACTGATAGTCTTTTACGAATCAAGACTAGAGATAAAGCGATCCCTTGGAGTCTCTCGGCTTGACAGGGCAGCGCGCAACCCGATTAATTTTGACAAAGTGGCAGAGCCTGCCGAGTATTACCCATATGGGCCGGACGACGACGACTTTATAATAGCTCATTATGTGCTACAGGCCTTGGCAGGAATCTTGCGAAGAGGGATACCATAGATAACATGTCAAACGACGAAATGGTGGACACTATATTTGAGTTTAACCACAAACTTCACAAATTTTTGTCTAACGAAACCTCCAACAAGATTAAGAAAAAAATAAGGGATCTGATCAGGTATCAACTTGCCCCCGACAAAAAAATCATGCACCAGCTTCAAAGAATCCAAGAAGGGGATCATAACATGCCCGTCTGGTCACACCTGCTCAACGCAAGCTCCAGCAACGTGAAAAAAAACTCGTCACAAAAGAGGCTATAGCTACACAGAAAACAAGGACTGCCAAGAGTTCGCTTCCCGCCACGCGCCGTCTCGGAGGGTGCTGATACGGCACAGCCCCCAGAGTACGACGGAGTCCACCACGCTGCCGAGCTCCAGCGCGCTCCTGTAGACGACCCACGTGAAATCTCTTCTCCGGCCTGACCAGCCTCAGGCAGATCTCTATAGGCGCCGAGTCGCCCAACCCACTGCCGCGCAGCGCGTTCCCTGCCCTGTCTATGCCGCGCAGCGCGATCAACGCAACGCACTGTTACCACAAGGTTTCCTGTAGAGGCGCGCCATCGACCTCAACGACACCATTCCCGTGGAGGCCAACAAACTCGTGTAGCCCCGTAGTCTTCCTGCGCGCCTCCCACTCAATCCTGATCTGCTCCCGCGCCACGGAGCCGCCATCGGCACCCCCCGAGTCGAGGCCTCTCTTGCCCAACCCACTGCCGCCCCCTGTGCACGCGAGGCGGGAAAAGGGGTTATATGTCACGGGACTTTCGCGCGCGCGCATGGCAGCCGGCGGCCCTCCCCGCGCGCGCATCATCGTCCCCGCCGTAGCGGTCCTGCTAGGCGCCGCGATCGGGTACGGCCTCGGCGCCTCGCAGCCGGCCGGCGTCATGACTGCCCCCGAAGCACCCGCTGCTCCGGGCAGCCTGGAGGGCGAGGTCACGCTCGGCGTCCTCCTCCCGACGACCGGCGACCTCTCGGCCCACGGCGAGGAGAACCTCGCCGGCACGCGCATGGGGGCCGAGGACTTTAACGCGCACCTCGAGAGGGTCGGCGCGCCGTGGAGGATGGCTCTCGCCGTGGAGGACACGGCGACAAACCCGACTGTCGCGCTCGACAAGCTCGCCGCGCTCAACTCGCGCGGGATAAAGGTCGTCGTGGGGCCGGAGACGAGCTCGGCGATACGCAACATAAAGGGCTACTCGGACTCTAACGGCATGGTCCTGCTGAGCTGCTGCTCGTCGGCCCCGACTCTGGCCATACCCGGCGACTCGGCGTTCCGCCTCGTGCCAGACGACAGCAACCAGGGCCACGCGCTGGCCCGCGTCATCGAGAGCCGCGGCGTCGACGCGCTCGTCACGGTAAACCGCGGCGACGCGTGGGGCGACGGCCTGAGCAACAGCACGTACAGCTCGTTTGCCTCCTTTGGCGGGACTGCTCCCGAGCCCATACGCTACAACCCCGAGGCGCCCGACTATGCGGCGACGGTCTCGCTGCTCGCCGAGCGCGTCGCCGGCGCTCGCGGGGACGGCGCGGCGCGCGTCGGCGTGGCGATGATCGGATTTGCCGAGGCGGTCCACTTTATGCAGTCGGCCTCCGAGCACGACGAGCTCAAGGACACGCTATGGTTTGGCGCCGGCTCGACGACAAAGGACCCCGACATTGTCGGGGATCCGATAGCGCGCGAGTTTGCCAACGCCGTCGAGTACACGACGGTCCAGGTCGCCGTCTCGAACAACGCCATATACGAGCGCGTCGAGGAGAGGCTGAGCGCCGAGTTTGGGTACGTGCCGAGCGCCTTTGTCCACTCGTCATACGACGCGCCGTGGATATACGGCCTCGCAATGCTGCAGCTCGGCTCGGACGACGCAGGCAGGATACGCGACATACTCCCCGACGTCGCCTCGCGCTACTATGGCGCGATAGGGCCGGCGCAGCTCAATGACGCCGGCGACCTCGCGTCGGCAAACTATGAGGTCTGGGGCGTCGCAGGCGGCTTGTGGGAGCGCAAGGGCGTATACACGCACGCCGCCGACGCCGTAGCGTGGGGCTAGGGCCCCCTCCGGCGCGCACACGGATCACCACACCCCACAACCCGAAGACTAGGGCCAGGCCCCGCATGCCAAAACGCGCATCCCTGCGGGCAGCCGCAAGGGCAGGGCCGGCCTACTCGAACGTTGACGCCGTCGAGGACGGCCTGTCCTGCGCAATGCCTCCCAGCGGGTCGGGAAACTTTTCCTCGGTGCCGGCCGTCGCAAGGGCCTCGGCCTCCTCGAGTATCCTCGCCGTCTCGGCGTCCGGCGCGTCCGCCTGCGTCTCCTCAAAGGCGCCCCCGGACATTGTCTCGCCGAACATGCCTCCAAGCGCCTGCGTCATTCCCATGAGCTCCGCGTCGGCCCCTGGCATGAACTTGCCCAGGGCCGGCTTGAGGTCCTTCATCGTCGCCATCGCCGGCGTGAGCTCGACCATCGCGTCGCCGAGCTCGTGCATTGTCGTGAGGCGGAGCTGGACCTGCTCTAGGGACATCCTGACGCTGGACATCTTGCGGCTCACCTTGCGTATCTCGGCGAGCTCGTTGGAGAGGACGCGGCTGGCGTTCGTGTCGTGGTTTTGCATGGCGATGACTATCTTTTGGAATATCTGCGCGTCGCGCTCGCCCAGCTTTGCGATGACGGCGTCGAGGCGGTGGACCTGGACCTGCATCTTTGTGATCGCGTTCTGTATCTGCGGCTTTAGGGCCCCCTTGGGCTTGACGGCTCCGCGTATCTTGCCGGCCATGCCTGGGCTGTCCCTGGCGGCCCATGTCTTCTCCAGTCCTGGCATTGCGCCGGAGTTGGGGGCAGCAGCTCTTAACGGCCGGTGTTTATTTAGATCAACTGTAGGCTAAAATTAGCTGACTTGGGCCCGCGCGCGCGTGGCGCGCGTGGCGGTATTTGACTCGGGCCTCGGGTCGCTCTCCCTCGTGGGGCCCCTCATGCGGGCCACGCGCGGGGAGGTCATATACCTCGCCGACCGCCGGAGCTACCCCTATGGGGCCATGCCCGTGCGGCGCCTCCGCGAGGCCGTCTCGCGCAGCATCGAGACCCTCCGCGAGGGGTTTGCCCCCGACGCCATCGTCGTGGGCTCCAACACGCCCTCGCTGCTGGTCCCCGAGGCCCTCGGGGGCCGGACGGTCGGGGTCCTGCCGCCGGTCCGCGCCGCGGCCCGGGCCTCGAGGACGCGCAGCGTCGCGGTCCTCGCGACGCGCTCGGCGGCCCGCAGCGGCGCGCTGGCGCGCCACGTCCGGCAGGAGACGGCGGGGATGCGCTGCGACGTTGCCCGCATTGACGCCTCGGCCCTAGTCGATATCGTCGAGCGCACGCGGTTTCTCACGCAGAGGCCGCGCTGCGTCGAGGCCATACGCGACACGCTGCGCGGGCCCTTTGAGCGCAGGTCGATCGACGCCGCGACGCTCTCGAGCACGCACCTGCCCCTCCTCCGCCCGCTCCTGCGCCGAACAATGCCGCACGTCACGTTTGTGGATCCCGCCGCCGCCGTGGCCGCGCGCGTGGCGCGCATCGTGGGGACGGCGCGCGGCCCGCCGACGCTTGCCGTGTACGCGACATCAGCGCCGGCGCGCCTCGAGGCCGACCTGGCGCGCCTCGGGATGCCCCACGCCGTCAGCGCGCTCTAGGTTCGCGCCCTGCGGTAGCCGTGCCCAAAGGACGCGTCATATAGGCGCGAAAACTCGTACGACGACGGGGCCACGGCGTCGCCGACGATGACGATCGCCGTCCTCGTTATGCCCGCCTCGCGCGCAAGGCGCGCAATGTCCTCCAGCGTCCCCTTGACCACGCGCTCGTCGTCCCAGCTCGCGCGGTACACGACGGCCGCCGGCGTCGTCGGCGCATAGCCGCCGGCGAGGGACTCGGCGACGATCGTCTCGAGGAGGTGGACGCTCAGGTAAAAGACCATCGTCGCGCCATGCGACGCAAGCGAGCGCACGCGCTCGCGCTCGGGCACCTCGGTCCTCCTCTCGACGCGCGTGAGTATGATCGTCTGCGTCACGCCAGGCAGCGTGAGCTGCGTGCCTAGGGCCGCGGCGGCGGCAAGAAACGACGTCACGCCGGGCACAATCCTCGACTCTATGCCCTCGGCGGCCAGCGCGTCGACCTGCTCGCGCACGGCCCCGTATATCGAGGGGTCCCCGTCATGCAGGCGGACCGTGCGCAGGCCCGCGCGCGCGCCGTCGGCGAGTATGCGCGTAATCTCCTCGCGGACCATCCCCGAGGCGTCGTGCATGCGCGCGCCCCCGCACATCGCGAGTATGCCCTCTGGCACGAGCGAGCCAGAATAGACGACGACCTCGGCGCGCTCTAGGGCCTCCCTGGCCCTCACGGTAATGAGGTCCGGCGCGCCGGGCCCGCACCCCACAAAGTCAACCATTGCGCGCGCGCCTCACCATGAGTATCGAAAAGTAGCGCATCTGCGACGTGTCGGCGTCGACCTCGCCTAGCGTGGTCTTTGTGACGCGCTCGCGCTCGGTCCCGAGGTCCTGGCCTATGGCAAGCGGCGAGTCTGGCGCATAGCCGGCCTCGCGGAGCAGCTCGATGACCTGCCCAAAGTACTGCCCGTCCTTTAAAAAGACCATCGTGTCCGAGCTCCTCGCGAGCTCGCGGACCTGCGTGAGGTCATAGCACGAGGGCACGATGGTCAGCTTTTCGGCGCCCTCGGCGAGGCTCATGCCGGCCCTGGAGGCAAACATGAACGCCGAGACGATGCCCGGCACGACGTCTATCTCTATCTCGGGGTGGTCCCTGGAGAGGCGCGCGTGGAGGTACATCCACGTGCTGTACAGGTAGGGGTCGCCGACGGTGAGGTAGACGGCGCTGCCGGCGGCCTCGACCTCGCGGGCCATCTCCTCGGCGTTGCGGTCCCACGTCTCCTCGAGGACCGCGGGGTCGCGCGTCATCGGAAAGACGAGCTTGACGACCCTCTGGCCCCTCGCGGGGTCTATGAGGGGCCTCGCTATGGAGAGCGCGATGCTCGGGCGGTCCTCGCGCGAGGCGGGGCAGAGTATGGTCCTCGCCGCGTCGATGGCCTTTTTGGCCTTTATCGTGATGAGGTCCGGATCGCCGGGGCCGCACCCGATCGCAGTCAGCCGAGCCATCGCGCGCCGGCCCCGGACGCCCCCAATTAAGCCTAGGGCGCCCCCGCGCGCGACGCCGAGACTATGGTGACGGGGTTTCTGGCGAGCATCATCGTGCCGGCCGGAGTCTCGCGGCTCTTTGCGATGGTCACCTGCGTGATGTCGAGGCCCTCGAGGGGCAGGCCGCGCACGGCAGCAAGCGTGTCGGCGAGCGTCTCGACGAGTATGGTCCCCACGACGACGCGCCCGCCGGCGCGCAGGCGGCCCGCGCAGAGGCCCAGGACCTCGGCCGTCGCGCCGCCCATCCCGCCGACGAGGATCGCGTCGGCCTCGGGCATCTGCGGCAGGCACTCGCGCGCGTCGGCGTGGTGGACCTCGGCGGCGACACCAAAGCGCGCGAGGTTTGACCTTGTCAGGGCCACGGCGCGCGCGTCCGAGTCGATCGCGTGGACCACGGCGCCCTCGCCGGCCTGCAGGGCAGCCTCGACGGTGACCGAGCCGCTCCCGCAGCCCACGTCAATGACCGTCGCGCCCTGCCGGATCCTCGCCTTTGAGACCTGGATCGCGCGGACCTCCTCCTTTGTTATGGGGACGCCCTCGTCGCGCTCAAACTCGCCGTCGGGGATTCCCGGCGTCCTCGCGGCCCACAAGGCCCGCCTCACCCAAAGGGCGTGCCGAGGCCGCCTTCCTCGGGCAGGTTTACGAACGTATAGCTCACGATCCACATGAACAGGTAGATAAAGACATAGCTGCCGATCCCCTGCGTGACGATCTTTTTCCTGTCAGAGGCGGGCAGGCGCAGGTTCATGGTCTTTGCAAATATTATCGACCCGAAAAAGACGGCGATCATGAACGCGATCGACGCCCAGCGCCGCTCCTCGCCGGCAACCCCCTCAAAGAGGAACGTCGCCGCCGAGCCGGCGGCCACGGCAAGGCCGACCCTCAGCCAAAAGAGAAAGTTGAGCTTGCGGCTCCTCTCGGCGGCCTCGGCGGACGCCGCGCCGGCCCCGCCCTCGGCCGGCCCCGGCGGGGTCCCGGCGGCAGGCTCGGGCGCGCCCTGCCCGGCCGCGCCGGGATCGCCGCCGCGCCGCCCCTCTGGCCTCTTGTGCCTAGCCAACGCGGCGCGCGCCGCCGCGCCTAGCTTAAAACCCTTGGGCGCGCCCGCACCCGCGCCGGCGCATTCGGCGCGGGGGCCGCGCCCTGCCCTGGCCAGGAAACCCCCGTGCGCCGCGCCGGCGATCGCATCCGGGGTCGAGCCAAACGATCCGTCTTGTGAACATTTTTCACGGGATCACCACATATCCCGGCGGCGCGGTCCCCCCGCGATGTCCAGAGGGGCAGCAGCGATCATGATCGCGCGCCTTGGGGGAGGGGCCTGAGCCACAATGCCAAGGTGGGACGCCCATGTCGACGAATCGGGCAGCCGGCTTGATGCCAGTGGCGGGCAGGGCCGATTTGTGCTCGCGTGCATGGCGGGAAGCCCTGCGGCAATCTCTGGCCTCGTCGAAAAGATACGCAGGCTCAAGCTCGAGCTTGTCCCTGGAGCCGACCCGGCAAACTGGGAGCTTCATGCGGGGGACATGTTTCACGACCGCGGAGGCTCTCCCCCCGGCTCCCTGACCACGGAAGAAAAAATGTCCATTATGCGCAGGATTGTGGCCATCGTGTGCGACGGCGACATTGCGCTGTTTGGAATCTCTATCATGCGGCAGGGGGCGGGCAGACGCGGCGCCACGGATGCCAGGACTGCAGAGCGCGCCACGGCGATTCTCGTGGAGCGCCTGGAGTGGCTTGCAGAGGCACAGGGGGGCGGGGTGACGCTGCGCGTGGTATCGGACAACGTAAGGGAAAGGCGACGCCTGGCAATGTCAAGAGCGCTGGAACAGCGCGCGGCAGGACGGGGGCCGCCCCGCGGAACAGCGCGCGCCGTGACGGGAATCGAGTTTGTGGACTCGCGATCCAGTGCCGCGATCCAGGCCGCCGACGCGATTGCGTATATCATAAACCGTTACGTGGGCGGCGACGCGGCGTTTGGCGGCATGTTCGGGGACATCAGGCAAAAGGCGAGGGCCGACGGGAGCCGGGGAGGGCTGCGCATAGAGTCGGGACGGCGGACCGGGTAATCCCGGTACCGCCGCCCCTGGGGTGGCTCCGTCTACTTCGGCCACCTTGGCGCGCGGGGCGCGGCGTGGGGGTAATATGCCTATGGGGCAACCCACGCAGACAGGGCCGCCCCGGGCTCCCGCCTGCGCTCAGCCCGCCTTTTGGCCGGGAAGCCGACAGGCTGCCCCAAAACCGGGGATGGCCGGACACGGGCACGCCGGGCTGCGCAGGCTCCGTGCGGCGGCTCCGGCCGAAATCCTGCCCGCCCGCATGGCGCGGCCGCTGCCCCACAAACGGTTATACTGGAATTCCTCGGCAGGCGCGCCCATGAGCGGAGCTGAAGCCGGACGCCCACTACCAAAGGCCGGCGCGCCAGAGATGGCCACCGGCAGGATCCCGGCGCGGCCACTATCATCAGGGAAGTCCTGGGGCTGCTTGGCACGGGCGGCGCATGGGTCGTTATGAAGGAGTTCAGGGTGCGTGCGCCACAAGGGGAGCCGGGCGAAAGCCCGGGCGTGCCGCACGTGCTTCTCGGCTACCCGCTGGAATCGCGGATTGACGCCCGCCACGCGCCAGGCACTCCCGGGGGGCCCAGCTCAGTCGAGGAGCGCGTGGGAACCCTGGCGAAGTTTGTAGCCCGCCTGGCAAAAAACGGAACGCTCCGCAAGGGCTACAGCCTCAAGGCGCCCGCTGACGCGCGCATTGTCCAAAAGTGCGCGCACATTGCGCAGGGCCTTGGGATCAGCCTTGGGTATGAGTTTAGCCTACTGGAGAACGGCGCGTTCTCGTCAGACCTCGAGATGGACCTGTGCAGGCTTGAAATCGGCAGGGGGGGCACAGATCCATTCGCCGAAAACGAGGCCACGGCGGCGGCGTTTGAGAGGCTTGTTGCGGGCAGGGAAACGGAATGGCTAGAGGCCGCCACGTTTGCCCTGCACCCAAAGAGCAAGTGGCGCACGGGAGCCGAGTTTGCCAAAAGGCGAGGCATGATAGAGTACGACGCGCGCACGGCCAGGGACGCCTTTGGCCGCGTGGCCGCGTGCCTCCGGGATCTCGGGGCACGGACATGAGCCGCCCAGGGAGGGCTGGCGAGCCACGGACAGGTGCACACGAGGCGCTTGTTTGGGCATCGTACTACATGGTGGCCTCGGTGATCCTGTGGGTGCCAAAGTTGCTGGGGCTCTCCGAAATCCTGATCGGCCTGCCGCCACTCGTCTTTATGGCGTACGTGATACACAAGTCGCACAAGGCGAGAAGGGCTCGCCGGGCCGAAGAGGCCAGGGAGATCCTCGACGCCGACCACGCGGCCCACATGTGCGAGGTGACGCTAGAGCTGCTAGGCGACCTTGAGGGCCACCCCGGGGATCCGCGCCTGCGCACTGCGCTAGAGCGCCTTTACTGCGGGATTGGCACGCTCGCCTCGCGATACCGGCGGTACCTTGACGACGGGGCCATCAGGTCGGCGCTGGAGGCCGAAGAGACGATCCTGCGCGCGGAGCTCGGAGAGGAGCACGAAATTGCGGAGCGAATCGCCCTTGTTGGCCATCACCTGGGCGCCATCAGGAGCGGCACACTTGACGTTGACCACAGGCGCCTTAGCGACGCGCGCGGCAGGGTGTAGGCGGCCAGGGCCGCCCCGGCGAGCGGGCGCCGCGGGGCGCCCGGGGACATGATGGCCGGCCTCCCCGGCGCGCCGCCCGCCCCGGACAGCCGGCGCCGCCAGGCGGGGGAGGCGCCACTGCGCCCGCGCGCCCCCATCAAGGCTATATCGC
>RHFA01000093.1 GCA_003724275.1 Thaumarchaeota archaeon S13 | reverse complement strand
AAGTGTAGAGCCCGTGGAGAGGCGTGAGCCGCCATTCCTGAAGGCGCGGTGGCCGTCCCGGTTCCCCGGCGCGATCCGCCCTCCAGAACCGCGTCTCCCACGCGAGAGGCAAACGGCGTGCCGCCCGGCGCCCGATCCCCGCGCCACGGGGCGGGGCTGCCCCACAGGCCAGCGCCGACAGCCGGCGCGCGTCCCTAGTCCACGTCATCAGAGAACAGGGGGCCGTGCAGCTGGCGCTTCCTGACCTTTTCGCGGGCATCCTCGAGCTTGTCCATCGCGCCGCCCACGCAAGGGGGCATGAATTAAGTGTAGAGCCCGCGGCGGGGCACTGGCGGCCTGGCGGGCGGCCCCTGGCCGGCTCGCGCGCCCCCTAGGGGGCATCCCTGCCCATCGCGCGCTCCAGGACATGGCGCAAGCAGGGAACGCAGGCCCGCGCGCCACTAGGCCCCGGGCCCGCGCGGCGCCTGGCCGTCGGCGCCGCCGGCGAGCCTGTCGCCGGCCTTGAAGAGGAACGGCGACATGAACGCCGTCACGACCGAGACGACTCCGACGAGCGGAAAGACAAACGCGCTGAGGGCCCCAATGTCAACGCCGGACTTTGCGATGACAATGGAAAACTCGCCGCGCGGCGGCCCGAGCGCAAAGGCCGCGCGAACCGAGGTCCGGCGGCCGCGCCTGCCGAGCATGCAGCCGGCGAGGTTGGCCCCCAGCTTGACCAGGACGCACGTGGCGATGAGGGCCGCGGCGAGGATGACGTGCCCCTGGATCTGCGAGACGTCCATGAGCGCGCCGACGGAGACAAAGAATATCGCGACAAACATGTCCTTTATCGGGCTAGAGAGGAGCTTTGAGACCTCGGACGAGCGCGACTCGGCGACGAGGACGCCGGCGAGGAACGCGCCTATCGCCACTGACAGGCCCGCAATGTTGGCGAGCAGCGCGTACCCAAAGCAGACGCCGAGCACGCCGAGGAGCAGTATCTCGCGGTGCTCTGTGGCGGCCATGCGGTCTATGAGCGGCGGTATGACGCGCTTGCCGATGGTGAACGTGCCGACGATGAGGCCCGCGGCGACGACGAGTACGACGGCGACGGCCTCGACTGATATGCTGCCGGCGAGCACGACGGACTGGAGCGACGTGATGAGCATGACGGCGATGATATCCTCGACGATGAGCACGCCGAGCACTAGTATCGAGAGGTTTTTGCGTATGAGGCCGGCGTCCTCGAGGAGCTTGGCGATTATCGCCGTGCTGCTGATCGACAGGGCCGCGGCGATAAACAGCGCGTCAGTCTGGCCCACGCCAAAGGACGTCGCGACGAGCAGCGTCGCGCCCATCGTCGCAAACACGCCTAGCGTGCCGATGCCGATCGCAGTCTTGCCTATGGACTTTATGCGCGCGTACGGAAACTCGATCCCGATGACGAACAGCAGCAGTATGATTCCAATGTCGGCAAACAGGTTTAGCGCAGACACGTCAGAGAGTATGCCCGGCCCGCCGTCCGGCGGCGCGCCGACGGGCAGCAGGCCCGACCAGAGCGGCGAGAGCGGCCCGATGAGCATGCCGGCGAACAGGTAGCCGAGTATGAGCGGCTGGCGTATCTTGAAGAACGCGAGCGTGACGACGGCGCCGATTATCATGATCACGGCGAGGTCAGTCACAAAGGACGCGTGCGGGACCTCGGGGGTGATCTGGTCAATGACTGCCGAAAAGCTGCGGGTTATGGTCCCCTGGATTCCGGGGTCGGGCGCCTGGAGCGCGATGCCGATCATGGGCGCCACTGTGGCGGCGTGAGGCGCGCCGGCCTAGACGACCTCGAGGTGGCCAAACTTGCCCTTTGTGAGCGACTTTTTGCCCTTGAACTCGTTGATGTAGCCGTTGTTGATCCTGACGGTGCAGCCCTCGTTGACCTTTGAGATGTCATCGCCCCAGAGCGTGAGGTCAATCTCGCCGCCCTCGCTGTCCGTGAGCGTCATGTCGCAGACGTCAGCCGTCCCGCCCCTCTTTAGGTTGACCGTGCGGACCTCGCCCTTGCGCTTGAGCTTGCCCTCAAAGTTGACTCCGCTCGTCATGCCCTTTGCGACCTCGGCGCTCACGGTGTCGGCCATCGTGGCGCGCCCCCCGCATGTGGCGTTATAAAGCTGTCGGCGTCGGGCGGCCCCTAGGGCGCCTGCCGCGCGTACGTGACCGTCGGCTCGCCGGACGTGTCGGCCAGCGGGCCGTGCCAGAGGGCCACGGACGTGGCCCCCGAGAGGAGGAGGGCCGGCGAGGGGGGCGTGGCCGGCGAGGGCGAGGCCCCCGTTGCGGCCTCGCCGCCGACTGCCCAGTCGGCGGCCACGAGGAGGCCGCTGACGGGCTCGGCAAACTCTACCACGGTCACGCCCGAGGAGGCGGTCCGCGCCCCAAAGGTGGGCGGCATTGTGTCAATGGTGATGCGCGTGCGGTCCGCGGGCAGGTCTGTGGGGCCCAGCGAGACGACATTGCCGCTGGCGTCCCACGCGCGCACCTCAAAGGCGAGCTCGCCCTGCGCGGCCCCGGACCC
>RHFA01000003.1 GCA_003724275.1 Thaumarchaeota archaeon S13 | reverse complement strand
CCCTCCACTCGCCGGCGGCCGTGGGGCCCGAGACGGCCTCGCTGAACGTGACGGTCACCTCTGACGGGGACTCTGTAGATGCCAGCGTCACGATGGGCGCGGTCCCGTCTGCGGCGGTCACCGTCGCGGCGGCGACGGCGTTGCCGGCCGCGTCGGCGAGCGTCGGCGTCGCCGGGGGCGTGAACGTGACTGTGGGGCGCGCGTCGTACGCCATAGGGCCGGTCACGAGGTATAGCGATGTCGCGCCGGAGAGCGTAGCGGAGGCTGCCGTCGAGTCGCGCAGGACGCGAATCGACGTCGCCGCCGTCCCCCCGACGGCCCACTGCGATGCCGCCACCCCGCCGCTGACCGGCTCGTCAAAGGTGACCATGACAAGCCCCGTGCCTGCCGTGCGCGCCGTGAACGCCGGCGGCGTCGTGTCCGCCGGCATGTCCAGCGCCGCGGCCGTCACCGCCATGGTGGGCATGTAGTTGCCCGCGGCGTCGGCGATCGCGTCGGTGACCGAGGCTGCGGGGCGCGTATAGGACACGGAAGGGGAAGATGCCGTGGATGAGAGAGCCCCGTGCGTCAGCGTGATTGTCCTGGCGGCCGAGAGGCTCGCAGAGGCCGCGCGCTCCGAGACGCCCTCGGCCGACTCGTGCTCCCCTGCCCTGACTGACTGGATCGCCCTTGCCGCGGCTCCCTCGGCGACTGCCCAGTCGGATATCCTGGCCGTCCCGCTAACGGGCTCGGAGAACTCTATTGCCACAGTCGTGCCAGACGTCTGGCGTGCCGTGAATGTCGGGGGCCACGCGTCGCTAGAGGCGGTAATTCCTGGCTTAACGACCACGCCGCCCGCGTCCAAATATCCCAAGTAGTTGGAGACAGAGATAGGAAGATCGTCAACGTAAGGAGTGAACGGTAGGTACGGATCAGCCGTCGGGTTTCCAGTTCCCGGATGACGATATGCATATGCAGGAATGCCCGGCACGGTATATGACACGGCTAGGCTCGAGGAAGGCGATATTGGCACGTGCTTTATGGTCATTGTGCTATCTGTGGGCGCGTCAGGCACTACCAGCCGCATGCTGGGGTACTCCCACCAAGCCGACGGCGAGCTCGCCGTGGGCGGCAGCGTGATGGAGGACCTGATCTTAGTGTGCCGCCAATGCTCAAAGATCGGGGCGTCTTCTGGGGGGCCTAATGTCACACTGTCAATGCTCACGTCTTTTCCGAACGCAGCATCGCCAAATGGGATGTGGCTAAGCTTGCTGGTAAGCGGGCTGTACGGCACGTCAGTCCTCCAGCTGCCCACCGTAACCGCGTCAGACGTGAGCGACCAGTCTTTGAGGTGCATGGATCCCCCAACCGCGCCAGGAAACGTGACAATCGTCGTGGTGGCGTTTACCGTCTTTGCGGTAAAGCCTGCCGTGTACGTGACGTCAATTGCGCGGTCAGGAAACTGGTTTCCTCCAAGGTCAGTCAGCGTGTCAGGAAGCTCAAGCGTGTACGTGACCCCGTTGACTGCTGGCTCTTGCAGCTTTACTAGAATGTCCTTGATGCTCCTGTTGTGCCAGTACCTCACGCCTGACGGCAGGAGTTCTATCACGTCAGGATCACTGTCGGTATCATCAGGAATGTTGGTTCCGTCAGGAGCTGTCACCCTGTAGTTGAGCGCGTTTATCGCAAGGTTGTTTTTTAGGTGGGTCTCGTAACAGACACTTTGCGATATTTTGCATGAAATCATCTCAGAGGCTGTGTTTGTGGGAAGTGCTGCCAGCAGCTGTTCGTTGAACGTGATGCGTATTGTGTCCGGCCGTGTAAACCCAGCAAACACAACTTTGGGCGGAGTTGGATCGACAATAGTTTTTTCGGAAGACGGCTGGGGGAATCTATATGTGGCAGGGTCGCCATGCTGTGGCAGGATCAAAAACCAAGAGTGGTGTGTTCCGCCGTAAGCGAACGTGTATGCCCTGGTGCTGATGGAGCTAGGGGCAGGATCCTTGGTGACCGTGTGTGTGAACGTCCATGAGTTTGGATCAGAGCCAGGTTCCATGACGTTCCATATGAACGGCGAGTGCCTCCAGACATTTGAGACAAATATTCTCGGGGGGCGCTCCAGCTCCTCGTGCGTCGTGAGCGATATCTTGAGCCTGTCGCCGATTCCTGCAGCTTTTTGGAACGGGGCGGCCTTGGGGGCGTCGCCGGTGGGCGGGAGGACGGTGACCTCGAGCTTTTTTGACGTGGCAGATGTGGCCCCCTCGCGCGCCGCTTCGGCCTCGGCTGATCCTGCCGCCCCGATCGCCAGGGCAGCCACCGTGACCATCACCAGCGCTAGCCCTCCCGAGCGCATTGCGCAGCAGAGACGGTTCCAGTGTTATATAGTAATCGCCGGTTTGGCGGCGGTTTGAGCCTAGCGCGGGGCAGGATCCGGCAGCCTTGCGAACGGGCGGCCTTTCTGGCACAGGCAACCCGCACTTGCCCCTAAGCCAGGTGGCCACACATACCAAATGTGGAAGCCCGGGGCGCTACGGGGAGAATATGGGCGGCCGGACACCCACTCCACACGATCATCCCGGAC
>RHFA01000054.1 GCA_003724275.1 Thaumarchaeota archaeon S13 | reverse complement strand
CGACCGCGACACGCTCGACGCGATAATAGAGTCGAGGTCCGTCACGGACTCGCCGCACGACCGCCTCTACTACCTGCAGGAGCGGGTAGAGCGCCCGCCGCGCGACATTCGCGTGATAACGGTCGGCGGCGAGGCCGTCGCGGCAATGTACCGCGAGTCGGCCGGGTTTAGGACAAACGTCGCCGCCGGCGCGGCGCCGAGGGCCTGCGAGATTACCCCCGAGATAGCCGAGCTCGCCGCAGGCGCGTCTGACGCCGTCGGCGGAGGCGTCCTGGGCGTGGACATGATGGAGGACGCCTCGCGCGGGATCGTCGTCCACGAGGTCAACAACACCGTCGAGTTTAGGGGAATGGCGAGCACGGGCCAGGCCGACGTGCCGGCTGCGATCGTGGCGTATGCGGCGAGGGCCGCCAGGGCGTGAGGGGGCGCACGGCGGGCAATGGCTTCGTGAACCGACAACGCGCGCGTGCGTGGCTTGCGCGTTCCCGAACCCGTTTCATATCCTAAGTGGGGGTTGGTGGTCGCGCATCGGGACTATTGGGTGGCCGGGAGGCGCCACCGCGTGACGTCAAAGCTGGTGCGGGGTCAGGCCGGGCGAACAGCAAGAAATCCCGAAAAACTTTCCCCGGAGGGCGCCGGGCGGCTCACGATGGCGGGCGCCAAGCGCGTGCGCTAGACACGCCCCAAATACGAGCGCAGCTGCGAGATCCCGGTTCTGGGCAGGCCTGGCAAGAGGAAAAAGGAGGCGCCGCCCTGAGTGGTCCGCAGGTCGCTGTGGGGGCGGAGGACGTACGGGGTGGGCGCCCCGGCGATCAAGTCCATCCTGGGGGATCCCCGGCCTGTCGCACAACATGACACACACAGGCAACCCGCTTGTCTGCCCCCCAACCCCCCTTTAGCCACGTATGGCTCAAACAGATCTATTGGCGCACTTTCCAAAAGTGGCCTCCGCGCCCGCGCGGGACTCGAACAGATCGACTAGGGGATCCTGGCGGGTCGCCGATGGCGCGGGCGAAGGCGGTGCAGACGGCCAGGGAGATGGCAGAGGGCGGGGGCGCGCTAAAGTCGGTGAAAAGGTCAATCAGGCCGGGCGTGCGGCACATGAGGCTCGCCACGCGCCCCAACAGGGCGTTCAAGGAGGGCACGTTCCTCGCCCTGTCGCGCCGACCGCCGGCAGCGGCTCCCAGGTCAGCGGGCGCCCGGGGCTGCGCGAGTTCGCCACGGTGGCCGGGAGGGTGCCCGCCGCCAAGTGGGCACGCGTCGCGATGCGCACGTGCGACACCGACGACGCGCTGCGCACGCCGCGCGTGTCCGCCGCGCGCTGAGGCGACGCGGAGAGATCCCGGGGGAGATCACCGTGGCGTCCGGCATGCGCGGCATACTCCGGTACGCGCGTGTGGTCCCGGGGTGGCTCGTGCGCGGGAGGCGAGAGGGCGGCGCGCCAGGGCGGGAAAGGCGCATGACGGCGCAGTGCGTGACCAACGGGATGTGGATCACGCCCGGCGCCGTGCGTGTCATGCAGGGGAAGCGCGGAGGCCTCGTTCTCTACCGTGCACGGGCGCGTTAGGGAGGTGTGTGCGCGCGCCGGCGTCAGGCCGACCATGCCCGTGAACCGCGAGTTCTTTGCTACCAGCGTGGTCGGGCTGCTCTACAGGTCCGACGTGCGCTGGGCCATGCTGTGCTCCAACAGGCCTCGCGTGGCCTCTGCGCTGCGCGAGTTTTCCGCCAGGCGGAGGCTGCGCGTCTCGGAGTCGCGCATATCCGACGGGCGCGGCAGGGTGGCGCCGCACGTGATGGCGATAGAGGGGAGGAGGCCCACGGGCGAGAGCCCGGAGGGGGCGTACGTCGCGTTTGTGACGCGCGGCCCGGGCGTCGACGTCGAGTCAATGTACCCGCGCAGGTGGGGCGTCGAGATCGGCCACAGGATGGTGAGGCAGACGCGTATGCGCACGCCCATTTTTGGAAAGTGTGATTATAGGATATGGCGTATTTGAGCGCTCCACGTCGGCCAACGCCGTGAGCGTGAGCCTGACGATCGCCGAGCACGGCAAGCCCGCGTCGGTAATGACGGACCACGGCACCCGGCTCTGCGCGACGGAGTCGGAGTAGCGGCGCCACGGTGTTCGAGTTCCTCGTCGCAGGCGAGATACGCCACGTGCTGTCGGGCGTGGGTCACCCGCAGACCAACGGCAAGATCGAGAGGTTCTTCGGGGAGGTCAAGGCCAGGCCAGCCACGTTCGCCGACGCCGGCGAGATCGTCGCGTGGTGGAACACGACAAAGCCCCACATGTCGCCGGACTTCAGGGTCGGCGAGATGCCCTGCGAGGCCTTTGAGGCCAGGATGCCCCCGGAGGGGAGGGGGCTCCTGATGCCTCGCGGGGCCTCCCCGCGCAGGCGTGGAAATGATTTCGGGAACCCACGCCCCCATCCTGCCTGCCGACACACATATACGAAAAGCGGTGCGCCGGCGCCCGCATGGCTTCCGGATCGGGGGCCGGGCTGACCCCCTCGGCGATCGCCTGCGCGGCCGCGGCGCTCTCCCTCGCCGCGCTGGCCGCCGCCTATCCCAGCCCATGGGCCGCGG
>RHFA01000084.1 GCA_003724275.1 Thaumarchaeota archaeon S13 | reverse complement strand
CATCGCGTCCAAGATGGTTAGCGAGAGCAAGCGGGCCATGGCCTAGCCGCCGCCCTCGCCGCGAAAGATGCGCACGGCCTCGAGGTGGGAGCAGTTTGCCCTGATCCCCTTGCCGCCGTGAAACTTGTAAAAGTTGGCATATCCGGGGCAGTCGCACGAATCGCCGTCGACAATGTACGACTTTGAGGCGTCGCTCGAGGACCTGACCTGGTATATCCCGTCGCCGACCTCGGCGACGCCGCCGGACTCGACGAGCCTCTTTGCCTTCCTTAGCGTGCCCGCGCTCATCGGCGCGCGGCCGCAGCGGGGCACATATCACGCTTTTGGCGCGCCTGCCGGCGCGCGCGGCGCGGCCGCATCGGGGGCTTTCTATATTAAGGAGTGCCGCGGGGCGCGGCGCGCCGGGTTAGCCAAGTGGTTACGGCGATCGCCTCGAGATCCCAACAGGTGAGCGATTGCGCTTTCAGCGTGCAAGGGTTCGAATCCCTTACCCGGCGCCAACCACCAGCCCCTGGGGGGTTTTGGTGCCGGGGGCGAGATTTGAACGCGCGACAACTCGGTCTTCAGCCGAGTGCTCTCCCGGGCTGAGCTACCCCGGCACGTGCGCGCGCGGCCGGAGGCGGCGGGATTAAAGTGTGTCCCCGCCGGCCCACGCCTGCTCGGCGGCCCCGCCCTCGGCGTTGGCCGAGCGGGCCATGACAAAGAGGAGGTCAGACGCCCTGTTGAGGTACGCGGCGCACTCTGCGCGCACGGCGCCCTGGCCGAGCGCGGCGGCCATGGCCTCGGCGCGCCGCATGACTGTCCTCGCGTGGTGGAGGTGCGCGCCGGCGACGGTCCCGCCGGGAAGGACAAAGTTGGTGAGCTCCCCGAGGCCCGCGTCGAGCTCGTCTATGAACGACTCTATGCGAGAGACCATCTCGGCGCTGACCCTGACGGTTCCCGTCCCGCGCGCGTCGGCGAGGTCGGCCCCCGCCGTGAGGAGGTCGGCCTGGACCGCCCCTAGCATCTCGCGCAGGCGGTCCCCGACGCCGTGCGCGACGGCCACGCCTATGGCCGCGTTGGCCTCGTCCACGGCCCCGTAGGCCATGACTCGCGCGTCGGACTTTGGCACGCGCGTGCCGTCCGGTAGGGCCGTCTGGCCGGCGTCCCCCGTGCGCGTGTATATGCGCATGGCCGCGCGCGCCGGGCCCCCGTGTATTATGGATTTTGAATCCTTTAATACGGGGGCTGCCTAGGCGCGCGCGATGGAGACAGGGACAAGGTGCCCCTACTGCGACTCGGAGTTTGGGGGCAAGGACGAGCTCTCGCGGCATATCGACAAGATACACCACGGAAGCGGCCTGCTTGAGGGCGACACGCGAAAGTACTGACCCCCTGCGCGGGCTCTTTGAGCACGCCGGGGGGCTCAAGGAGGTGCGTCGGAGCGGCTGGGCCGAGAGGCTGGGCCTCGAGGGAGCAGAGTCCGTGGCCGACCACTCGTACGCCACGGCGTTTATCGCGATGGTCTACTCGGATATCATGGGCCTTGACACCGAGAGGGTGGTCCGCATGGCCCTCCTGCACGACCTCGCCGAGTCCGTGACGGGCGACGTCACGCCCGGCTCGCTGCCCGAGGGGCAAAAAGAGTCCGACGAGCGCGCCGCGATGGACTCGATCCTGGGGCTCCTGCCCGAGCGCGCGCGCGGGCCGTATCGCGACGCCTGGGCAGAGTACCTCGCCGGCGAGACGCGCGAGGCGTCGCTCGTGCGGCAGGCCGACAAGCTCGAGATGGCAATGCAGGCGCGCCGATATGCGCACGCCGGCGACATTGGCCCGTTCATGCGGACTGCCAGGGAGCGCGTGAGCGACCCCGATCTCGCGCGCATGCTCGAGGCGTGCGGGGACGCGCGCGGCGGCGCGCCGGCAGGATAGGTTAATTACGCTCGCATGTCGGCCGCGGCGGCAGGATTGGCCGAGTATGACGTCACGGTGACGATCGAGAACAGGGAGGGCCTCGCCGACCCAGAGGGCGAGACGATACTGCGCGACCTCGTGCTGAGGTCAGGCCGCGGCGGCGTCCGGTCTGTGCGCACTGCCCGCATACTGCGCATCAGGGTCGAAGCAGCGGACGCGCGGGCCGCCGAGGCCGACGTCGAGCGGTTGTGCTCCGAGCTGCGCCTCTACAACCCGCTAGTGAGCCGCGCGTCAGTCAGGGCAGAAGGCGCGCAATAGCCGCGCGCGCCGCGCGCCGGGCAGTCGCGCATTGGCGAGGCGCCCCACTTTTCCGCGTGCCCCGCAGGATCCGCCGCGCGCGGGCTGGCGCCAGGCGCGCCAATGTGCCGGCATGCTGTGCCTTGCGCACCTGGCCGTCTGCCGCGCGCGCCATTTCACAGCTGGAGGGAATGCGCTGCCCGTTCAGCCTGGCTTGCTGCCCGCACGGCCGCATGATCCCGCCGCATGCCCCTGGCGGCCCTTTCATGCCGGCCACCGTCAACTGCCCTTTCAGGGACGCCAATCCACACCGCGGCGCCTCTTGGCGCATGTGGGCCGCGCCATGCCACAAGTCGCCAACAGCTCGTCCAGGGTGCCACCGGCCCCGGCAATCCCGGCGGCGGCACCTG
>RHFA01000139.1 GCA_003724275.1 Thaumarchaeota archaeon S13 | reverse complement strand
AGGAGTCCCTGGACGCGTACGACTGCGCCATAGACATCGATCCCGGCAACGTCCACGCGCACAACTCCCGCGGCGGCGAGCTCGTGTCGCTGGGCCGCGCAGACGAGGCGCTTGGCGCGTACGCCGAGGCGATCCGCCTGGATCCCGGCTTTGCCGGAGCGCATGCCTCCCGCGGCGACGCGCTCGTGTCGCTGGGCCGCGCAGACGAGGCGCTTGGCGCGTACGCCGAGGCGATCCGCCTGGATCCCGGCTTTGCCGGAGCGCATGCCTCCCGCGGCATGGCGCTCGAGGCCCTTGGCCGCGCCGAGGAGGCCATGGGCGAGTACGACCTGGCCGTGAGGATTGCGCCGGGCATGTCGGCCATGCACAGCGCGCGAGGGGGCATGCTTGGCCGCCTGGGCCGCCACGGCGAGTCCCTCGCGGCGTACGCGCGCGCCGCCTCGCTGGATCCCGCCAGCGCGCACGCGCACCGCGGGCGCGCCCTCGCGCTGGCCGGCCTGGGCCGCCACGAGGAGGCCATAGACGCCGCCACGCGCGCCCTGGGGATAGACCCCGACTCGGCAGTCGCGCACCTTGTCTGCGCGCTAGAGCTGGGAGAGCTGGACCGCCACGAGGAGTCCATAGGCGCCGCAACGCGCGCCCTGGGGATAGACCCCGACTCGGCCATCGCGCACCTTGTCTGCGCGCTAGAGCTGGCCGAGCTGGGCCGCCACGAGGAGGCCCTGGCCCCCTTTGGCCGCGCCGCCGCGCTCGCCGAGGGCGTCACCGCCGCCACGGCGCACGGCGGGCTAGGCGCCTCGCTGTCCTCGCTGGGCCGCCACGAGGAGGCCCTGGCCTCCCTGGACCGCGCGATCGGGATGGATCCGGACGGCGCGGAGCACCACCGCCACCGCGGCGACGCGCTAGAGGCCATGGGCCGCCACGACGACGCGCAGGCCGCGCACGGCCGCGCCGCTGCCCTGGCCGCAGCGCCGCGCGCCGCGCCGCGCGCAGGCGCGCTCGAGGAACTCGGCAGGGAAGGCGTCACCGCCCCGGCGGGCCGCCGGCCCGCAGGGGAGGGCTGAACGGCCCGCGCCGCCAGGCACGGCGATCCCGTTATATCCGTGCCTTGCGCCCCCCGCGCCGATGGCGCGGCGCAAAAAGAGGGGGTTTGCCGCGCGCAGCCCGGAGGAGGAGTCCGAGGCGCTCTTTCGCCGCGGCGAGGCCCTGGTGGGCAGGGGCCTGGTGGCCGAGGCCGAGAAGGTCCTTGACCGCGCCGTCGAGCTCGCCCCTGGCGACCCCGCCGCCGGCCAGGCCCGCGCGCGCGGCATCCTCGGCCAGGCCCGCGGCGACGAGGCTCTGGGGCCCGCGGCGGACAGCGCGCCGCGCATGGACGCTGTCCTGGATAATGGCCTGGACGGCGTGTTCGCCGCGCCGGGCGCCGGCGAGATGTGGACGGACGAGCCGCCAGGGGGCGCCGAGGCCCTGGAGCACTATGCGCGCGCCCTCTTGCGCGTGGAGGAAGGCGAGCACGAGGAGGCGCTCTCCGAGCTTGACCGCGCCGTCGAGCTCGAGCCGCAGAGCCACGGTGCCCACAATGCGCGCGGCGAGGTCCTCTCGTGGCTGGACCGCCACGACGAGTCCCTGGCGGCCCACGGCCGCGCAGCCGAGATTGATCCGGAATACGCCCATGCGCACCACGGCCGAGGCTGCGCCCTGGCGAGCCTGGGCCGCCACGCCGAGGCGCTTGACGCGTACGCCGAGGCCGTCCGCATAGACCCCGATTTTGCCAGCGCGCACGCGTGCCGCGGCGACTCGCTCATGGCCATGGGCCGCCACGCCGGGGCGCTTGACGCGTACGCCGAGGCCGTCCGCATAGACCCCGATTTTGCCAGCGCGCACGCGTGCCTCGGCGACTCGCTCATGGGCATGGGCCGCCACGACGAGGCCGTGGCGGCGCTTGAACGCGCCGCAGAGCTTGCCCCTGACGTGCCGATCATACACGTCCTCCGCGGGAACGCGCTGGTGCAGGCGGGCCGCGTCGAGGACTCGCTTGCCGCGCACACGCGCGCCGTGGGGCTGGATCCGGCCCGCGCCGACGCGCATGTCGGCCGCGCCGTTGCGCTGCAGCTGCTGGGCCGCCACGGGGACGCCGCCGCCGCGGCCATGCGTTCCATAGAGATCACGCCGGCCAGCGCCAGGGCGCACCTTGTGCGGGGCCTGTCGCTGTCCGGCCTGGGCAGCCACGAGGATGCCCTGGGGGAGTACGGGGAGGCGCTGCGCCTGGATCCTGGCGCTGTCGGCGCGCATGTCGGCCGCGCCACGGCGCTCCTAAACCTGGGCCGCGACGAGGAGGCGCTGGAGGCGTACGGCGAGGCCATCCGCCTGGACGCGGGCTCTGCCGGCGCGCACGCCGGACGCGGCGAGGCGCTCGCAAGCCTGGGCCGCCACGCCGAGGCCCTGGA
Organism: Thaumarchaeota archaeon S13; assembly: GCA_003724275.1. Taxonomy (GTDB): domain Archaea; phylum Thermoproteota; class Nitrososphaeria; order Nitrososphaerales; family Nitrosopumilaceae; genus JAHRAL01. The sequence goes on along the minus strand of RHFA01000139.1, from coordinate 189 downwards.
GGCGTACGGCCTGGCGGGGCGCCTCGAGCCCGGCTATGACATGCACAAGGGCCGCGGCGACGCGCTCATGGCCCTGGGCCGCCACGCCGAGGCGCTTGAGGCGTACGTCCGCGCCGTCGACCTGGATCCGGGCTTTGGGGACGCCGCCGCCGCGCACGCCGGCCGCGCCGCCGCGCTCGAGGCCCTCGG
>RHFA01000163.1 GCA_003724275.1 Thaumarchaeota archaeon S13 | reverse complement strand
GCGGGCTGTGCGGAGGCTATCTGCGCCGAGAGGCGGCCAAACTTTTCGTCAATCTCGGAGAGGCGGCGGTCCATGATCGTGGCGAGGCCGTCGCCCAGCGCGCCGAGGTCCGGGTGGCGCGAGGCCTCCTCTAGCGCCTCGAGGCGCACGCCGAGCTCGCCGAGCTCGCGCTGGTACCTCGCGAGCAGCGCGTCGCGCTGCGCGTCAGTCAGGCCCATCGGGCCGGCGTTGAGGCGCACGATCGACTTTTCAAGTATGCGCTTGCGCGACTCGAGCGAGGAGACCTCGGCCCTGATGCGCGGGCTTGCGCCCATGCGGGGCGCGCGCGAGCGCGATGGCACCAGGCGCGTTGCCGCCGCGGCGGCGGCCGCACCGGCCACGGCGCTAAGAAAGAGCTCGACTGCCATGGCCTAGGCGTACCACTTTATCCACGAGTAGCGCCTGATCCTCGAGTCGGGAAACCCGCAGCTCGCGCACCGGCCGTGGCGCTTGTGGTAGGCGTTCTTGCCGCAGCGCCTGCACCGTATGTGCGTCTTTTTTCTCGTAAACCCCCCCATCGAGGTGGTGCCCTTGACCATGGCCCCTAGCCCTCCGTGAGCGACGGCGAGATCATTATGACATTGTCGCCGCGCACGACGATCGTCCCCAGGGCCGCAGGCTCGCCGCCGGCCGCCGTCTCCTCGGCCCCCTCGAGGAGGAGGTTCATGTGCTGGTCAAAGCCCAGGAGGCTGCCCCTGATCGTCTTGTTTCCCTTTATCTTTATCAGGACCACCTTGTTGATGCTCTCATCGAGGATCTTTACTGCCATGTCCACTGACACTCGCGCTCCACCTGCGGCTCGCGCGCGGGCGGTGGTATATTAAAATTTCACCGCCTGCGGGCGCTCATGGGGCGCCTGCGGCCCCCAAACAGGCGGACGCACTCGGAGGCCACGCCGTCGGCAAACTCGGCGAGGAGGCGCTCGCCGTCGGCCCTCGTGGCGCCGCGCGGATCGCCCCAGACGCCGCCGGGGGCCACGGAGAGAAAGGACCTCGCCGCCAGGCGCGCCGTGCGCCCCCTCTGGCGCGGCGTCGCCGAGGGGGGCTCTGAGTAGCCCTTTCGTGCCCTGGACATGTCGACAGGCCCGAGCGCGAGCATGACGGACGTCTCGGTGTGGCCGGCGTGGCCCAGCTCGGCGCCCGAGTGGCGCCAATAGTTGACCGTGGCCAGGCGCGCCGGCGCGGCCCCCGTGTGGCCGCGAACGCTGCGCGGCAGGCGCGCGAGGTGGGCCATGTTGCCGTGGTGCGCGTTTATGACGACGAGCGCGCGCGCGCCGGCGTCGGCGACAGAGGCGGCAATGTCGCGGACCGCCATGCGCAGCGTCGGGCCGGAGAGGCTCACCTGGAGGCGCGGCGCGTGCTCGAGGGACGTGCCGTACGGGAGCGGCGGGAGGAGCGCATAGCCGAGTGTCCCGCAGACCCTGCGCGCAATCTCGGCGGCAATCTCGGCGTCAGTGGAGACGGGCAGGTGCGGGCCGTGCTGCTCGATCGCGCCGAGGGGGAGGACCGCGACCCTGCCGGCGAGCGCGCGCATTGCCGCGCCGTCGGCGAGGCGCGCTATCTCCCTCGCGCCGCCCGCCCTGCGTGCACCTTGCGCCATCGCACGTCGAGCCTCCCGGCAAGGTGGAGCCTCAGCGACTCGAGGAGCGCGCGCGCCTCGAGCCTCTGGCCCCTTGACCTTATCGTTTCCAGCGAGTCGCCGGCCCTGACCTCAAAGGAGCGCTGCGCTATTATCGGGCCCTGGTCGAGGCTCTCGGTGACATAGTGCGTCGTGACGCCGGCGATCTTTGTGCCGCGCTCGTGGGCCTGCGCGTACGCCGACGCGCCCGGAAAGGCCGGGAGGAGCGACGGGTGGACGTTGATTATGCGGTTTGGGTACCGCCACACAAAGTTTGGCGTGAGTATGCGCATGTAGCGCGCCAGCACGATCACGTCGATCTCGCGCCTTTTGCATGTGGAGAGGAGGCGCTCCTCGGCGGCCTCTTGGTTGCGCTCCTCGACGGCTACAAACGGCACGCGCGCGCGCCTGCACGCGCCGCGCAGCGTGCCCTCTGTGCCCACTACGACGGCCACGCTGCCGCCTCGCAGCGACGCCCTCGCTGCGAGTATGGCGTCCAGGCAGTGCGGCTCGCGCGTGACAAAGACGGCGATCTGCTTTGTCGAGCCGTCCTCGTGGTGCGCGCTGACCTCCATGCCAAACGACCTCGCCAGCGACTGCAGGCCCGCGTCAAACTCCTTTCTGTCCGGGGCCTTTGCAAAGGACACCTCGAGGTGCATGCCAAAGAGGCCCTTTATGACGTTCTGGGAGATCTTTTCAATGTTGGCCCCGTTGCGAAACGCGTACGACGTGAACGCGGCCACGACCCCCTCGCGGTCGCGGCCGACTATGGATATGCCCACCGTTGCCTTTGCCATCAGCGCGCGCGGCGCCGGCGCGGTCCCTATTAATGCCTAGGCGCGGCCCCGGGGCCGGCGCCGGCGCGCCTGCCCCCGCCGGGCGGCCCCCGGGCCCCCAGGGGGCCGGCCTGGGCGCGCCGGGTTTCCGCCCAGGGCCCCGGCCCGCGGTCGCTCGGCAGCCCCGCCCGCGGGCGTCCGGGCTCTAT
>RHFA01000149.1 GCA_003724275.1 Thaumarchaeota archaeon S13 | reverse complement strand
CCGCGCGGCGGCGCGGCCCGCCGGGGCCACCTTGGGGGCGCGCCGGCGGCGCGCGTTCCCCGTCTGGCTGTTCGGCCCGCGTTTCGGCTGGAGGGGACGGTTCATTGGCCGGGGGGCCCGGATCCCCGCCGGGGCCGCGCCGGGTCACGCGGCGCCGTCGAGCAGGGCCGAGGCGGCCTCTGCGGCGCGGCGGGCCCCGCCTGCCTCAAAGGAGGCCCCAAAGTCGGCCAGCGCGCCGGCATGGTCGCGCGGCGAGGCGAGCATTTCCGAGGCCGCCGCGGCGATCTCGCTCGGGGTCCGCGCCATGGCGCCGAGGCCGCGGTCGCGGGCCCACGAGACGTGGTTTGCGTGCTCGTCGTATATGGGGACGCCGACTATGGGCTTTTGCCACGTCCCGAGAACCTCTCCCATCGCCGTGTGCGAGCCGTTGAGGACCGCGTGTGCGCAGCGGTCCATGACGACGTCGCGCTCGCCCTCGTCGAGGAACGCGACGTCGATCTGCAGCCAGTCCACGCCGCGCTCGAGGGCCTCGCGGACCGTGTGCACGCCGCCGTCGCGCGCGATGACCCTGTCGATGGCCGCGCCTGGCCGCGCGTGCGAGACGACGCGCCGGCAGTCGCGCATTTTGGGGTCGGCAAACGCAGCCTCGTATTTTGCCCCCGTCGCGCTGTTTGTCGGAGCGTCGCCTGTCCGCATCCAGTAGCCAAACTCGGCGTCGCCGATGAGGCGCGCGAGGTCGCCGCCGCCCTCGGCGCGCCGCGCGCGCGGCGCCGCAAAGTGGCCCACAAACTCGACCTTGTGCATGAGCGATTGCGGGATGTTTAGGTTGCGCTCGCAGATGCAGTTGGGCGGCGCCGAGTCGGCCACGAGTATGCGCGTCGCCCTGGCGATCTGCCTGGCGATAAACTCGGCGGCGGGCCGGAGGTAGAACCGGCTCGCGTACAGGCGGGGCCGGTACTGGTTTGTCACAAAGGCGCACGGTATCGAGCGCCTCGAGGCTATGACGTTGGAGCCCATGTCGCCGTCGTTTATCGCAAGGTCAAAGTGCTCGCTGTCGTATAGGCGGGCCTCGGCCCGCAGGTATGACGCTATGCGGCTCGGCAGCGTGGGCCCGCCCACGGGCAGCGCGAGGTTTAGCAGCGAGCGCGCGACGCTCGGGCCGGACCTGCCGCCTATGGGCGTGGGCATGAGTATCTCGTGGATGTTCGGCCCGTCGCCTAGGCGCTCGCGCAGGCGCGAGAGTATGGGGTCCTTTGAGGCATAGTGTATCTCCAGGTCGCCGCGGATCGCGCGCAGCTCGGCGTCGAGGGCCATCATGCGCGCATAGTGCCCGCCGCCCCACGGGTAGACAAACTCGCAGACCTTTGGCGTCCGCGCTCACCTCCCCCCCGCAACCCCATGCGCGACGCGCAGAGGCGCGCGACGTGGCGCGCCATGGTTCCAATCCCCAGGGCCGCCGCATGCGACTCTATCCTCGACTCTACGCCGGCGAGCGGGAACGAGGCCGCAAGGCCCGCGTCGCGCACGCGCGCGCCGAGCGAGTCGGCGAGGGCCTCGCCGTGGACCAGCGGCGAGGTCGGCACGCAGACGCGCGCCGCATGCGCGCCATGGGCCGAGGCGATCGCCGCGCCGATCGCCGCGGCGAGGCGCGCCGCGCCGCGCGAGCGCGGCACCCGCACAAAGTCCGCGCGGCTTGACGCGCGCGGGATCGACGAGACGGCCCTGCATATCGGGCGCATGAGGCGCGTGCGCTCGGCGTCCGTAGAGTGGGCCATGACGGGGAGCACGTCGTGGCCCTGCCGCAGGCACTCTAGCATCGCGACGGCGGAGAGCTCGTCGTGGACGGGGCACGCCACGGTGCCGGCGTGCGACCCAAACGGGACGCCGCCGCGGCCGTCGTCTGAGAATATGCCCACGTACGAGTGCGAGCGCGCCACATGCGCGTGGATTGCCCTGTCGTGCGCCGACGCGGTTCCCGGCCTCGCGCCGGACCGAGACGCCGAGGAGATGATCGCCGACGTCGCGGCGCGCTCGGCGTCGCGCGCGAGGTATCCCGGCGTTCGGCCCCCGACGCGGACGACAAACCGCTCCCCCCTTAGCAGCAGGCCAGACGCCGTCTGCGAGACGGCCTCGACGAGCTCGGCCATGGACGTGCCGGCCCTGCGCGCGATGCTCACGCGCGAGGCGCCAAAGAGGAGGCCGATCGCCGAGGAGGCAAAGACGGGGTCGTCGGCCTCGACGGCTATGACGTCGCCGTCGCGCCTGACCGAGGAGAAGCCCAGCGAGCGGGCCGAGAGCATCGCCCTCACGTTGGAGGCCAGGAGGGCCGCGCGGCGCCTCGAAAAGGCGTTGGGCACGACCGCCACGAGAGCGCCAGAGTCCATGTGCGAGCCGGCGCGGGCCGCGGGCCCGCTTATAACTCAGCCGGGCGCTGCGGGCGGCAACAAGTTATATGGCAACGGGGGCGCCGCGCGCGCGCATGAGGCGCTTCACGCAGGCCGAGGTCGACGAGGTCGCCGCGGGCCTGCACACCCCGCAGGAGACCCTCGAGTGGGCCCTAGGCGAGCTCCACCCGCGCATAGCAAAGGCCTCGAGCCTCGGGGCCGAGGACTCGGTCATCATACACATGATGGCCGCGATCCGGCCCGACGCGCGCCTCATCACGCTCGACACTGGCCGCCTCAACGAGGAGACGTACGCGATGATGGAGACGATGAGGGAGAGGTACGGCGTGCGCTTTGAGGTCGCGTATCCGGACTCGCGCGAGGTCTCTGACATGGTCAACGAGCGCGGCGTCAACCTCTTTTACGAGAGCGTCGAGAACCGCGTCATGTGCTGCGGCGTGCGCAAGGTGAGCCCGCTGAGGCGCGCGCTCGCGGGCCTTGACGCGTGGATAACGGGGGTCCGCGCGGGGCAGACCGAGAACAGGCGCGGCGCGGCTCGCCTCGAGATCGACGGGCGCAACGGCGGCATACTAAAGGTAAACCCGCTCGTGTCGTGGACGTGGGATGACGTGTGGTCGTTCATAAAAAAGAACGACATCCCGTACCACCCGCTCCTTGACAGGGGGTACATGAGCATCGGCTGCGAGCCGTGCACGCGCGCAGTCTCGGAGGGCGAGGGCCACCGCGACGGGCGCTGGTGGTGGGAGGGCAGCTCGGGCAGCAAGGAGTGCGGGCTGCACATGGAGCATGGTGCATAGGATGGTCGGCGCGCACGGCGGCAGGCTTGTGAGCAGGGTGGCCGGCTCGGCGCCGGGGGGCCTCGAGGGCCTCGAGGTGCCGGCCGGCGCAATGGCCGACATTGAGAACATTGCCGACGGCGTGTTTAGCCCGCTAGAGGGGTTTTTGGGAGAGGCCGACCTTGCCGCCGTCGTGGGCGGCGGGAGGCTTGCCGACGGGACGGCGTGGACCATACCCATACTCCTTGACGTGAGTGCGGCCGACGCCGCGCGCGCGCGTGACGCCGGCGAGGTGATCCTGCGCGAGGCCGGCGGCGAGGGCACGGCGATAATGCGCGTGGACGAGACTTACGCGCCGGACCGGACCGCGATCGCGCGGGGCGTGTACGGGACCGAGGATCCCGCGCACCCCGGCGTCGCCGGCGTGATGGCCATGCGCGAGGCCCTCCTCGGAGGCAAGGTCGAGCTCGTCAGGCGCCCGGCCGCCTCGGCGCTGAGGCGGCGCAGGATGACGCCGGCCCAGACGCGCGAGGCCTTTGAGGCGGCGGGCTGGCGCGAGACCGTCGCGTTCCAGACGCGCAACCCCCCGCACGTCGCCCACGAGATGCTCCAAAAGGCCGCGCTTGCCACGCGCGACGGCGTCTTTGTAAACCCCATCGTGGGCAGGAAAAAGGCCGGCGACTTTGCCGACGACGTGATAATCGGCGCGTACGAGGCGATGATACGCGCCTACTATCCGGAGAACCGCTGCATCCTCGGCACGCTCCACACCGAGATGCGCTATGCCGGCCCAAAGGAGGCCATCCACCACGCCATAGTGCGGCAGAACTATGGCTGCTCGCACATCATCATCGGCCGCGACCACGCCGGCGTGGGCAAGTACTATGAGCCGTTCGCCGCGCACGAGATATTTGGGTCGTACGGCGACCTCGAGATAGAGCCCGTCTTTTTCCCCGCAATGTTCTACTGCCGCGCGTGCGGCGCGTTCTCCACGGCAAAGGGCTGCCCCCACGGCGAGGCCGAGCGCCTCAGCGTCTCGGGGACGGCCCTGCGCGAGGCCCTCCAGGCCGGCAGGGCGCCTGACGAGCGCACGATGAGGCCAGAGGTCGTGCGGGTCATACAGGGGCACGCCTCGCCCTTTGTGGAGTGAGGGGCCGTGCGCGCCGCCGTTGCGATGGCCCTCGCCGCGGCGCTCCTCGCGGCGCTCCTCGCGCCGGCCCATGCGCAGGAGGGCATAAACCCGTCACTCGGCATACGCGACGTCGCCGTGCCGGCCGGCGACTTTAACGTCGTCGCGCGCGACGCCGAGGCCGTGGCTCTCGACGAGGTCCACGCGACGAGCTGGCAGGTGACCATACGCAACGGCCTCGAGTACGTCGAGGGGGCCGCCGGCGCGGTCCTGCGCCTGCACGACGCCGGCGAGGAGGGCAAGTTCATCGAGGTCGGCATGGGCCCGCCGCCGGACAGGACGTTCTGGGCCGCGGTCCGCCTGCCTAGCGCCGAGGGGTACGTTCCGGTCCACTCGATGGCCGAGCGCGGCTGGTCGCCGTCTGCGGCCGTCATTGTCGCGTACACGGACCGCGCGGGCATGACGATAAACAACGGCCAGAGGATCGTAGTCTCCAACCTCGACGTCGGCGAGTTTGCCATATCGTCGTGGTCCGTCCACGGCGTAGAGTCGTACCTCGACGGGCCGTCAGTCGCGTCCGGCGAGTACCGCTTTGAGATACTCTCCGGCGACCCCGCCGAGAACGCGTTCCACCTGTTTCCGTTCTATGTCACTGCCGCCGTCGGCGCGCTCGCGGGCCTGCTCTTTTTGACAAAGCGCCGCTGACTGACCGATAGTGGGCGCAGTGGCGGCGTATCTGGCACACGTCGCACATTGGAGAGACGGGCTTGCAGATGTTCTGGCCGTACATCACAAACGTGTCGTTTATCTCTAGCCAGTGGCGCCTCGGCACGGCCTCTGTCAGGACCTCCTCGGTCTCCTCTGGCGTTTTCGTGTCCACGAGGCCGAGGCGGTTTGATATGCGGTGCACGTGAATGTCGACCGGGATTGCGGGGATTTCAAACGCATAGACTAGGACACAGTTGGCCGTCTTGCGGCCCACGCCGGGCAGGTCCAGGAGCGCGTCGATCCTTTTTGGGACGCGCCCGCCGTGGCGCGAGGCGACGATCCTGGCCACCTCGACTATGCGCCGCGCCTTTACGCGGTAAAACCCTATGGGCCGCACTATGCGCTCGACGTCGGCGATGCGGGCCGCGGCGAGCTCTTTTGCGTTGCGGTAGCGCCCAAAGAGGCGGCGCACGACCTTGGCCGTGTTCTCGTCGCGCGTGCGCGCCGAGAGTATCGTGCCGATGAGTATGCTAAACGGGCCGGTCTCGGCATCGTGCAGCTCGCGCAGGGCAGTCATGCGCGGGGGCCTGACGGCTTCCATCGTTGACCGCATTCCCGAGAGCAGCCGCGGGATCGGCAGGGTTCGCGCCGGCGCCATGGCCGGCGCGCGGGGACGGGGGCGTATATACCACGCTGCCGGCACGCTGGGAGTTGTGTGCCCTTGGGGCGCGAATGGGCCTCCGAGGCTTAAATGCCGGGACGCGGCGCGGCGGCGCGTTGACAGTGCAGGAGCTCCGCGCTGACGACAAGGCGGCCGGGCGTAGGGGAGCGAAGGGTGCAGCGCCGCGCCAAGCGCCCGAGGAGCCGGCCTTTGACGGCGAGTACAGAGAGTTGCTTGCCCGGCTGCAAAGGGAGGAGGATCTCCAGTGGGAGATCTTTGAGTCGAGGCGCAAGGAGCTGCTCGCGGCGCACCCCGGCAAGCACATCGCCGTCTGCAATGGCGAGGTATTTGTGGCGGACACTGCCCCGGGAGCCGCGCAGGCGGCCATGTGGGCCCACGGTGACCACGCGGCGTTCTATTACTCGCCAATGCCCGGGGGGCAACGCGCACCGACGGGGGACAAGGGTGTCCGACAGGGGGATGCCGAGGCCGCCGCTGACAAGGCGTACGTGGCAGAGCTTGCCAGGAGCCAAAAGGAGTCAGCCCGCCAGCGGGAGATATTTGAGGCCAACGGGGAGGAGATTCTCGCCGCGCACCCCGGCAAGCACATCGCCGTCTGCAATGGCGAGGTCTTTGCGGCGGACAGTGAGCAGAAAGTGGCTCAGGTGGCCATGCGCGCGCACATTGGCCATGTCTCGTTCTTTTACTCGCCCGGCTGCATTATAATAGACCTGTACTGAAAGGCATGTGGCTAGAGGCCCGGGGCAATAGGTTTTACGCTACATGCGTCGTGCGTGGTCGGAAAAAATGAAGCTGTGTGCCCTAATAGACACGGGTTCATCCGCGACGGCGATACGGCGCGACGTATGCCAAAGCCTCTCCCTTCGACGCGCTGGGGAACGTTCATTAGCTTGCGTTCACGGCTCGCACGCGGACGCGGTGGCGCAGTGTTATTTTTGCACAGTAGAGCTGGAGAATAGAATCGAGCACCTCATGATTTACGAGCTTGACAAGCTTGGCGACGAAGGGGGATCGGTCTGCGATACTAGGACTCGACGTGCTAGAGAACTGCCGCATGTTGCTTGACTGGGTACGTAGGAGAGGCTTCTCTGCCTGCGTGCACGACGGATGTGCCCGGCGCGCGATTCGGTCGTGGCAATGGCGGGCATGGCGCGCGGAGAGGCCCGGCGTAGCCGCAGGCAACTCCTAATGCGCTAGATCAGCATGCGTTTTGGTTTGTGGGAAGCGGTTCGAGGCGCGCCCGCCCCGTGAAGGGGCAGAGCCAGGCCGAACGACGGAGGCCAAGGCGGCAGGATCTGCCAAAAATCGTTGCCTGTTCGTGCAGCGCGGGCAAGGAGGCGCTTAGCCTTAAATACGAGGACTCCTAGCACTCGCGCGTTGACAATGCAAGAGCTCCGCGCCGACGATAAGGCGGCCGGGCGCAGTGGAGCGAAGGGTACGGCGCCGCGGCAAGCGCCCGAGGAGCCGGCCTTTGACGGCGAGTACAAGGAATTGCACGCCAGGTGGCGCAGGGAGAGAATCCGCCAGGAGGAGATCTTTGAGGCCAATAGGGAGGAGATCCTCGCGACGCACCCAGGCAAGCACATAGCCGTCTGCGAAGGCGAGATCATTGCGGCGGACACGGCTCTAGGAGCCATGCAGGCAGCCATGCAGGCCCACACAGGACACGCGGCGTTCTATTACTTGCCGGTGCCCCGGGGGAACTACACGCCTGCAAAGTGCAAAGATGCCCAGCATGCTGACGCCGAGGCCGCCGCGGATGAGGCGTACAGAGCCGAGCTCGCTAGGGGGCGAAGGGAGTCTTCCCGCCAGCAAAAGATATTTGAGGCCAACAGGGAGGAGATCCTTGCGACGCACCCAGGCAAGCACATAGCCGTCTGCGAAGGCAAAGTTCTTGTGGCAGACACGGCTACGGAGGTGGATCAGGCGGTCATGCGCGAGCATCCCGGCCGCGCAGCTTTCTTTTACTCGCCCGGAGTCACATGCGTGACCATGTTTTGACGAACCTCCAGCTGACGGCGCTAAACAGCAGGTTTTATGCGCCATGCACCGCTCATGGGGAAAAGATCAGGAATCTGCATGCTATGATAGACACCGGGTCCAACGTGACGGCTGTGCGGAGTGACATATGCCAAGACCTCTCCCTCCTACATGCTGGAACGCTTCCCATGGGCTGTGTTCATGGTGCACATGCAGACATGCTGGTACAAAGGTACTTTTGTACAATAACTCTGGGGAAGAAAGATAGGCGCATCATTGTTTACGAGCTTGGGAAGCTTGTGGAGGGTGGCAATGCCATAGATGCCATACTGGGGCTTAACATGCTAGAGGGCTGCCGCATGACGCTTGACTGGGAGCGCATGGAGGGCACCCTGGAAGTGTGAGGGATCAGCTGCGTCTTCTTGGCATGTTCCCAGTCGCGTCCCGAGCGCAGCTCGCGAGAGAAGCCATGACCCTCTCGCCAAGCCACCAAACGGGCGCGCACGCTGAAATCTGCCACGCGGCTCCCGACACGGGACGTGGCGCCCTCCCGAAGCCTTTCTAGTAGCTGTGTGGCGTTTTGCCGATTCTCTACCGTGAGCCACACAAACGTATAATATCAGGCGTCCGGGGGCGGCGGGCGCTTGAGCGCAATACCCGGATTCCAGGACATGATGCTGCCCATCCTCAAAATTATCAGGGACGGGAGGGAGTACGGCTATGCGGAGGTTGAAAGGAAGATAAACGAGCGATTTAACATAGATGAGGCGGGGCAGACTAGGCGGACTAGCAGAGGACACCGTGTTGTGTACTATAGGCTAACGTGGGCCAAATGGCATCTAAAACACCATGGGCTGGTTGAAGAAGTGCCGCGAAAGCTGCAAATTTCTCAAGAAGGCAAAGCTGTGTTAAATAATCCGCCTCCAAAAATTAGCTTAAAGTGGCTCAAAGAGACTTATCCCCCGGACGAGGGAAATGGAGTGGTGTCACCGCTCCCTCCTCAGCCAGGCGAAGAAACGCCGCTGGAACTGATTGATCGCGCTGCTGGCCTGCTTAAGCAAGAACTAGCTGACGAGCTGCGATCTAAACTGAAAAGTGATGATGTTACTGGATATCATTTTGAAAAAATTGTGGGAGACGTGTTTAGAAAACTAAACTATGGTGTCGTTAAAATGACAGGGAGAGCCAATGATGGCGGGGTAGACATAGAGATCACGCGCGATGGTTTTGGGCTAGACACCATATACTGCCAAGTCAAAAAATACAGTGACGCAAAGATCACTCCAGAACAGGTGCGGGGGTTTGCGGGCGCGCTTGACACAAAAAGGGCAAAGCGCGGGGTCTTTGTGACGCTGTCTGACTTTACAGAAGAGGCTAGAAGGGCCGCGGACAGCATGACCGACAAGACCATCAAGCTCATAAATGGCCCGGGTCTGATCGAGCTTATGATTGAGCACGGCGTCGGGACAAATGTTGAAGAGTATGTGCAGATAAAAAAAGTAGACGGCGAGTATTTTGAACGGCTAGACGCGTAATGCCTGAGCCGTCTGCCATGGCTTCTCTAGCTTATACCCTAGAGCTAATGTTCGCCCTGCGTCCCTAGTGCCTCCGTGTTAGTTATAGAGCGTGAACTTCCTGTGGACAGTTGGGGGTGCGGGATGAACTTTGGCTCGCGGGTGTCTCTCCGGCTCCGCGGCGCCGTGGCGGCCGCCCCTCCCAGTTTGAGCCCCGGCGCGGCCGGGCCGGCGCCCCGCCGGGCCGGGGGCGCGGGCCAGGGCCCAAAGCCCGCCCTTCTGCCCCAAGGCGCCCCGGTATAAAAGGCGCCGGGCGAGCCCGCCGGCCCCGCTAGCGGCCACGCGTGCCCGGGGCCGCCCCGCAACGATCGGGTTATTATTAAGGTGGGTTTGGCGGGGCGGCATGATCTTCGGGAGAGACCGCCACATTGGTCGCGAGTGGGCCCGGCTCCAAGAGGCCGAGGAGAAGCACGGCAAGAAGAGCCGCGAGTACACGCGCGCGCTGTCCAGGTGGATAAAGTGCCTCAGGGCCGAGGCGCACATCGCCACGCAGCGCGCGTACCGCGAGATGGCCGAGGTCCGCAAGGCCGCCGCCAAGGTCAGGGAGGCAAAGGCCATCCACGGCGAAAGGAGCGCCCAGTTTGCAAAGGCCATGAGGCGCTTTGACGAGGCCGAGAGGCGCGTCAACGAGGCTATGCGCGCGCTAGAGCCGATCCAGCGCGCGGCCACCTCGATCGACCTCTAGGCGGGCCGCCTGTCCCAATCGTTATAACCGTGGGTCGCGCGCGCGCGGCCCGTGGAGCTCACGCGCGACGAGGAGGACGCGCTGCACGGGCGGCACGGCGAGGCGATGGAGACCGCCTACCGCGTCCTCGTGGCGACCGGCGAGGCGATGGGAGCCGCGGGGCTCGAGGAGGTGTCGTGGGCCCACCTCTCTGGCGTCAACTATAACACAATAGGCGAGGCGGGCGCCCGCTTTCTTGCCGACATGGCCGCAAGGGGAACGCGCGTGCAAACGAGAACCACGCTAAACCCGATGGGGTATGACGCGCGCGCAGACCACGGCCTGCCCGGCGAGTTTGTTCGCGGCCAGGAGGGCATTGCGTCCTCGTACGAGAGTATGGGAGTCGACATGTCGTTCTCTTGCATACCCTATGAGATATTTCGCGAGGGCGACGTCCTGCCGCGCGCGGGCCGGCGTGTCGCCTTCGCCGAGAGCAACGCGGCGATATACGCAAACTCTGTGGGCGGCCTGCGCACAAACAAGGAGAGCGCATTTGGCGCGCTCGCCGCGGCGATCGCCGGCAAGTCGCCCGTTGCGCCGCCAGAGGATCCCGCCTCGGTCCCGACGGTGAGGCTGCGCGTGGACGGGCCGACAGACCTTGACTATGGGCTCCTTGGGTATTTCGCCGGCGCGGCCGGCTCGCAGACCGTAAACCTCGCCGGCGCCGCCGGCCCCATGGACCACAGGGGATGCAAGTCGCTCTGCGCAGGAATGGGCACGTCTGGCACGTGCTCGCGCTTTGCGCTTGACGGGCAGGCATGCGGGGAGCGCCTCGACTTTGGGAGAGAAGAGCGCGACGGTGCCCTCGACTCGCTCTCGACGGCGGAGACGGGGGACATGATAGCGCTGGGCAGCCCGCAGCTCGGGGCCGGCGAGCTCGCCGGCCTGGCCTCGATGATCGGCGGCGCGTCGTTCAAAAAGCGCTGCGTCGTGTTTTGCGCGCGCGCCTCCCTAGAGGCCGCCGAGGCCGCCGGCGACGCAGCGAGGCTGCGCCGCGCCGGCTGTGAGCTCCTCGCGGACTGTTGCGCGTGCCTCACGCCCCTCATCAGCGCAGACGACGTCGACTCGGTCACGACTAGCAGCGTAAAGGCCGCCTATTACCTGTCGCGCTCCAACGGCGTGGGCGTGGACCTGCGGCCCATATCCGAGATCGTCCGGGGCGAGGCGCGGTGAGGCGAACCATCGTCGCCGGGAGGGCCACGGGGCCGGTCCTGCGGTCCGCCGAGCCGATCAACTTTTTGGGGGCCGTCGACGCGGCCCGCGGAGCCATATCCGACCCCTCCCACGCGCTGCACGGCAGGGCCCTGCGCGGGACGATACTCGCCTTTCCGCACGGCACGGGCAGCAGCGTCGGCGCGTACACGGTGTACGCGCTCAAGGCCAACGGCGTGGCGCCTGCGGCGATGGTCTGCGCGCGGCCCGACGCGAGCGTCGTCTCGGGGTGCGCGATCGCCGGCATACCGCTCATGCTTGATGGCGGCCTGTGCGCCGGCGTGCGCGACGGGCAGGAATGCACGGTCGACACCGTCGCGCTCACGGCCGTGCCGGCCTAGGCCCGCACGGCGCGGGCTCCCGGCGACCCCTCGCCAAACACCGCGGCGGCAAACGCGAGAACCTCCACCTGCTCGTCGCGCCAGCAGCCAGGCCCGAGGCCGGCCTTTTGGCACGCGCCGTCAAGAAACTCGGCTGCGTCCCAGGACATCTCGGTGGCCACCTGCGGCAGCAGCAGTCCGGCCAGCGCGCCGCGCCGGACCACCAGGCCGTCGCGCCCCACGCGGACCGCCGCGGGGTATTCCCCGCGCGGGCCGGCCAGCGGCTCGGCCCCTGACAGCACGCTCACCTCTATCGTGACCGAGCCGAGCTCGGCGGCGGTGAGCGGCGCAAAGCGCGCGTCCCCCGTAGCCGCGGCGACTGCGGCCTCGCGAAGCGTGCCGCCTAGCGGCGCGTCGGCGCCCATAAACCCAATGCACCCGCGCAGGCCCGTGCGGCCGTGCACCGTGACAAAGACGCCGGCGCGCAGGCCGGGAACCGGCGGCGCGGGGCCGTGCGGCGCGCCGAGGGCCTCGGCGATCGCCTGGCGCGCGGCGGCAACGATCGCCGCGCCGTCGGCGTCGCTGATCTCAGGCGCGCGCATCCCCCGCCACCGACTCGGCCACGCGGCTCCTCCCCGCCGGCATTGCGCGCGCAATCTCGTCAATCCCCACCTCCTCGGGCGAGGCGCCGAGGCGCACGAGCTCTGAGCGTATCCTCTTTGCGGTGGCGGCCTGTGGGAGGCCGCCGGGCTCTATTATCGAGAGGCAGGCGGCCGACGCGCGCATGGCCTGCGGCGGGCCGCACGTCACGGCGCGCGAGCCGCCGGCCTCGACGACGCCGACGGCGAGGCGCAGCGTGGGGGCCGCAACGGGGTTGCGCCTGCCCTCTATGGGGAACGAGCCGCGCGGGAGAAACTGCCCGCTCGGCGCGGCGAGGCCCACCTGCGAGGGCTCGACCCAGTACGCCCCCGTGCCGTGGGCCTCGTTGCGCCACGCGCGGCTAAAGCACGCCGTGGCGTGGGCCGTCTCCGAGACGCTCGCCGGGGGGGCGCCGTGCCCGCCCTTTAGCACGAAAAAGGGCGAGCCGGCGACATCTGCGTGAAAGACCGTGTCGCCCTCCTCCATCCTGCGGCGCACGAGCGACATGTTTGAGCTAGAGTCGCGGCCGCCCACGGCGAGGAGGCCGTCGGTCGTGACAAACCAGCGGTACCTCTCGTGCCACCCCCTCTTGCGCGCGCGCCTCACGCCGACGGTGGCTGCCTCGTCGCCGGACCTTGCGCGCAGCGACTCTAGCTCGCGCCGCATGGCCGCCTGCCGCGCCGCTATCGCCGGCGCGGCGGCCGCCTGGACCTTTGCCTCGTCAAAGAGCGCCGACGCGGCGGCGTGGACCGAGGAGCCATGCGAGACCTCGACGGTGCGTCCGGCGACCTCGACGGTGTCGCGGCCGCGCCTCCGCGAGAGGCGCGCGCCGTGCGCGG
>RHFA01000175.1 GCA_003724275.1 Thaumarchaeota archaeon S13 | reverse complement strand
GTCCGAGTGGCCCCCGAGCTCGCCGGCGTCGACGGCCCTCTCGAGGCGCGTGTCGACGATCGCAATGTCGGCGTCTAGGCCCTCGGCGATCGCGCCCTTTGCGTGGTCGCACGCAAATATGCGCGCGGCGTTGCCGCTAGTCAGGCGCGCCACGCCGCCGAGGTCCAGCCTCCCGCGGTTGAGGCCCTCGGAGAGGAGTATGGGCAGCGACGTGCCAACGCCAGGAAATCCGGCGAGCGCGCCCCAGACTCCGGTTCCGCGGAGCTTTGCGGCGCGCGTGTTGGCGACGTGGTCGGTCCCTATCGTGTCAACGTCGCCGCGCATGACCGCGGCCCACGCGGCCTCGACGTCGGCGTCGGACCGGACCGGCGGCATTACCTTTGCGAGATAGCCCTCGCGCCCCTCGTGCGACACGGCGAGATAGTGCGGGCACGTCTCTACCCTGAGGCGCGTGCCTCTGGCCCTCTCTACGCGCGCCTGTCCCAGCGCGCGCGCCGAGCCGGCGTGGACGAGGTATATCGTGCAGCCGACCCTCCTCGCCTCGGCGCAGACGCGCGCGATCGCCCTTGCCTCATAGTCTGGCGAGCGGCTCTCTGACCACGCGCGCAGCCCGTCATTGCCGGCGTCGCGCGACTCGCGCATCGAGCACGCGCACGACTCGGCGTCCTCGGCATGCACGCACACGGGCAGGCCCGTGCGCGAGACCCTGCGCAGGACGTCGGCTACGAGCGCGTCATCGACATTGACTTGGCCCATCCTCGGCTCGGACTCGCCGGGATCCAGGTCCATGTGGACGTGGCCAATCTCTCCGGCCAGGTTCATGTACAGCTTGAACGACGACACGCCGGCCATGGCAATCTCGTCAATCTCGGCGGCCTGCTCCTTTGTGAATATCGAGGCGTGGACCGCATAGTCGACGTGGTGCGCGCGCGAGCTAGCCTCCAGCTGCGGGCCCAGCGACGCCGAGTAGGCGTCTGCCCTGCGCAGCATGCGCATCATTGTCGTGACGCCGCCCAGGGCCGCGGCCCGCGACTCTGTCACGGCGGCGCGGTCTATGGGCGTGTACACGCCATAGTGGACGTGCGTGTCAATGACGCCGGGCAGGCAGACCAGGCCGTCGGCCCTGATGCGCTCGGAGGCCTGCGGCTCGCCAGAGGTGATCCCCGATATCTTGCCGTCGTCGATGACGACGCTGCGGTCCACGACGCCACCCGGCGTGACGACGTGGGCCCCGGTTATGACCGTGTCATGTACCACTGCGCGCCGCCGGCCCGCCGCCCTCGCTATATTCCTTTGAGGGTGCCGGCGCGGGGTTTCGGGCCGGCGGGGCGCCGCAGCAGCCCCGGCAGCCCGGGGCTTGCCTCATGGCCGGCACCTTATATCCTGAATTAGGCCGCAGGCTCAGGCTCGCGAGGCGTTAACTGTTTTGCCTATTTAACGGCGAAAAACTGCTAAATAGGGCATTAAAACCAGTTTCAGACGCATGAGGGGCAATGCCATGAACAGGCCGGCCAGCCTCCCGGGCGCGCGCCGATCGCGCGGCACGGAGCAGGCCATCGCCGCGCTCATCGACAACGCGATAGACGCAAGGGGGCGCAATGGCGTCACGGTGCGAGTCACGCTAGACTTTGCGGCCAGGTCGCTCGCCGTGGAGGATGACGGCCTGGGCATGGATCCCGAGTCGCTGCGTGGCGCGGTGGCGGCCATGCGGCCGCCCGGGGGCGCGCCCCCGGCGCCGGGCATGCCCGGCCTTGGCATGGTGGGCGCGTGCTCTGTGCTGGGAAGGCGGTTCTCGGTGCTGACCTCGACGGCCGAGTCCCAGGTGGAGCACGGCGTGGCCCATGACGGCGAGGCGTGGCTCTCTGGCGGGTGCCGCCCGCAGGACGCCTTTGAGGCGACTAGCGCCGCCAAAGGGCGCCCCTGGCACGGAACAAGGATTCACGTGTCCTGCCCCAACGTCTCCCTTTACCGCCAGCAGGCGGGGGCGCTTCTCGCCAAGTTTGGCTCTAGGTATGCGAGGCACCTCGCGTCGGGGAGCGCGAGGATACTCGTCAACGGCCGCCCGTGCGTTCCGGCAGAGCCAAAACTTGAGGGGGGAAGGCGCCCGGTTCACATAGAGCTGCAGGATGGAAAAAAGATCACGGGATGGCTTGGCGTGATGGCAGAAAAGTCCCGCCTTTCATGCGGGCTTGCCCTCTACAAGGGCAACAGGATCGTGCGCATCTCGGACGGGTTTGGCATTCGCGGCCACCCATCGATGTCAAGGGTCACGGGCGAGCTGCACCTTGACCACGTCCCCACAAACCCGCAAAAGACCAGGTTTTTTGCCAGTTCGCCCGAATATGCCGAGGCGCAGCAGGCCTTTGGGGCAAGTCCCGTGGTGAGGAGCGCGCTCTTGGACATCACAAGGTCGTCCAAAGAGACGCTAGGGCCACTGGTCAAATACGTCACGACCGGCAACAGAGACGGCAAATTCCGGCCAAACGTCGGGATGTCTGATGCCAGGAACATCATGGCAGAGGCGTCTGCGTTTGAGTTTAGGCACGCCGGCTCGCCGGTGAGGTTTGATTTTGTGTTTGGCGACGGGGCTGGCCTGTACGAGATCCGCAAGGACGGCCCAGGCCACCTCATCGAGGTGGACCGCAACAGCCACGTGTTTTCCGCGGTCCGCAA
>RHFA01000154.1 GCA_003724275.1 Thaumarchaeota archaeon S13 | reverse complement strand
ATCCTTGCCATCCTCATGAATGTTAAAAGTCTCGATTATTTTTGCTCTTACCAGGTCCTTGACGCAGGCTTCTAGGTGATCACTGAAGGGTCCATAGTGATAGGGTTTCCACCTGTACACAAGATCTGAAGTTTTGCGGCCTTTTCGAGACTGGGAGAATTGGCTATCTGCCAAAAAGACGTACTTTTGCAGCCGCAGCCGGCATTTGATCTCTCCCATGGTTCCGAGCACAAGCGTCAGGAACATTGTGGCCGTCATCTGCCTTTTCTCCCTGCGCTTCATCTCGGCATCTAGCGCTTCTAGGACGTCGGGGGGCAACTTGTCTGGATGTATGGCTCCGACTCTCATCCCTGCCATGATCTCGTCCACAGTAAGGCGCTCGTGGGCGACTGCCGGGGCGAACACGTTCTCAAACGTCTCGGACTTCACGGGGCGGCGACGCCGCCGTGGGTTAATAAGTGGCGCATGCACATCCGACCCACGCCCCGCCGGTGGCCCATAAAGTTTAAAACGCCTGCGGCGGGCCCCCGCGCCGGTTATGAACGCGCGCGTGAGGCGCATCTTTGAGGAGACGATCAAGACCGACCACAGGGTGATCACCGAGGACACCTCAAAGTCCATCCTGCGCTCGTACGGGATCAGCGTGCCGCGCCACGCGCTGGCCACGACGCCCGAGGAGGCCGCGCGCGCTGCCCGCTCGATCGGCTTCCCGCTAGTCATGAAGGTCGTCTCGCCGCAGATACTCCACAAGACCGAGGTCGGCGGCGTGAGGGTCGGGATCGCCTCGGCCGCCGAGGCGAAAAAGGCCTTTGGCGAGATGATGCGCCGCGCGAGGCGCGTAAAGGGGGCCGAGATAAAGGGGATACTGCTGGAGCAGATGGCCGGCAAGGGCGTCGAGCTCATCGTGGGCCTGCAGAACGACCCGCAGTTCGGGCCGGTCATCATGGTGGGCATGGGCGGCATAATGACCGAGGTGATACGCGACGTCTCGTTCCGGATGCTGCCCATAACGGCCGGCGACGTGCGGTCCATGCTGTCGGAGCTCAAGGCCTCAAAGCTCCTCAAGGGGTTTCGCGGCTCGCCCAAGGTCGACATGGCCATGCTCACAAAGGCGATACTTGCCATAGGCAAGCTGGGCGTGGAGAACGCGACGCACTTTGAGAGCATTGACTTTAACCCCATCATCGTGCAGGCGAAATCCTACTCGGTGGTGGACGCAAAGATAATCCTGCGCAAGGAGCCAAAGCCAGACGCGATCTCGCGCGCAAAGCCGGACTCGTCTCACATGGAGACGTTCTTTACGCCAAGGTCAATAGCGCTCGTCGGCGCGTCGGCGACGCCGGGCAAGATAGGGCACTCTGTCCTTGACAGCCTCACGCGCCACGAGTACAAGGGAACGGTCTATCCGATAAACCCAAAGCAGGAGAGCATCATGGGCATAAAGTGCCACAAGTCGATCCTCGACGTGCCCGGCGACGTCGACCTTGTCGTCGTCTGCGTCGACCTCTCCGTCACGGCGCCCGTCCTGGAGGACTGCGCCAAAAAGGGCGTCCACAGCGTCGTCATAGTGTCTGGCGGCGGCAAGGAGCTCGGCGGAGAGCGGGCCGAGCACGAGGCCAGGGTAAAGGAGCTCTCGCAAAAGCACAAGATACGCATCATCGGGCCCAACTGCATCGGGATGTTCAACGCGGCCAACAGGCTGGACTGCGCGTTCCAGGGGCAGGAGCGCATGGTCCGCGCGCGACTCGGCCCTGTCGCGCTGCTGTCGCAGAGCGGGACGATGGGGATTAGCTTTTTGGAGACGGCCGACGCGTTTGGACTCTCAAAGATGGTGAGCTATGGCAACCGCTCGGACGTCGACGAGGCCGACATGATATGGTACCTCGCAGGCGACCCGCAGACGAAGGTGATCGCGCTGTACGTCGAGGGCTTTGGCGACGGGCGCAAGTTCATAGAGACGGCAAAGCGCGTCATGCGCGAGCGCAAAAAGCCAGTCGTCATATGGAAGAGCGGCAGGACGGAGATGGGCGCAAAGCAGGCCGCCTCGCACACGGGCTCGCTCGGGGGCTCCAACGCGATCATCATGGGCGCGCTGCGCCAGGCGGGGATCATCTCGGTAGACAGCTACCAGGAGCTCGCCGCCGTCACAAAGGCCCTCGCGTGGCAGCCGGCGGCCGCCGGCGGCGCCGCTGCGCTGACGAGCAACGGGGCCGGCCCGATGATAGGCGCGATTGACCACTTTGAGCGCCTCGGCATATCGCTGGCAAAAATATCGCCGGCGAGCCTCAAGTCCATGGTGGACCACTTTCCGCCCACCTATGTCATAGGCAAGGGCAACCCCGTGGACGTCACCGGCGGCGCGACGGCCGAGGACTATCAGTATGTCATGCGGACGTTCATGGCCGACGCGGGAGTCGACATTGTCATGCCGTGGTTTGTCTTCCAGGACGACCCACTCGACGAGGTCATAGTCGAGTACCTCGCCGAGCTCTCAAAACCGCGCAAAAAGCCCGTCCTCGTGGGCGGCAACGGCGGCCCCTACACGGAGCGCGTCTCGGCCATGATAGAGGCCCACAAGATACCAGTCTATGACGACCTGCGCGACTGGGTCGCGGCGGCCTCGGCGCTCGCGCAGTGGGGCGCGCGCGGGGGGAGGGCGAAATGACATTTAAGG
>RHFA01000014.1 GCA_003724275.1 Thaumarchaeota archaeon S13 | reverse complement strand
ACAAGATGCTCGTCGACTCGCTAGGCGACGTGACCATCACGAACGACGGCGCGACGATACTAAAGGAGATAGACGTGCAGCACCCTGCCGCAAAGATGATGGTCGAGATATCAAAGACCGTCGACAACGAGGTGGGCGACGGTACCACCTCGTCCGTCGTCTTTGGCGGCGCGCTCATCGCCAACGCCGAGACGCTCCTCAAAAAGGACGTCCACTCCTCGGTCATCGTCGACGGCTACCAGGCCGCCGCCGAAAAGACGCTCGAGCTCCTCGGCAGTATATCCAGGCGCGTCGAGCCGGGCGACCGCGAGGCCCTCACAAACGTCGCAAAGACGAGCATGGAGTCAAAGCTCATATCCGAGGACAGCGGCCCGCTCTCTGATATCGTAGTCGACGCGGTCCTCAAGGTCGCCACGAGCAAGGGCGACTCGCAGGCCGTGGACCTCGAGAACATAAAGGTCGAGAAAAAGTCCGGCGGGTCCATACAGG
Organism: Thaumarchaeota archaeon S13; assembly: GCA_003724275.1. Classification (GTDB taxonomy): domain Archaea; phylum Thermoproteota; class Nitrososphaeria; order Nitrososphaerales; family Nitrosopumilaceae; genus JAHRAL01. Next base: position 2,195 of record RHFA01000014.1, on the reverse strand, counting down.
ACACGCGCCTGGTCATGGGCATAGTCCTCGACAAGGAGGTCGTCCACAGCGGCATGCCCCAAAAGGTAGAGTCGGCCAGGATCGCCCTCCTCAACTGCGCCCTCGAGGTCGAAAAGACCGAGATGAGCGCCGAGATCAGGATCAGCGACCCCGCGCAGATGCAGATGTTCGTGGAAGAGGAGAGCCGCATGCTAAAGTCGATGGCCGACAGGCTGCGCGACATTGGCGCAAACGTCTGCCTCTGCCAAAAGGGAATCGACGACATTGCGCAGCACTATCTCGCAAAGCACGGAATACTCGCCGTGAGGCGCGTCAAGGAGAGCGACATGACAAAGCTCTCGCGCGCGACTGGCGCGAGGATCACGACAAACATCGAGGATCTCGGCGAAAAGGACCTCGGCGCCGCGCAGGTCGTGCAGCAGAAAAAGGTAGAGTCTGACAAGTGGGTCTTTGTCGAGGGCTGCCGCAACCCGCAGGCCGTCACGATACTCATCCGCGGCGGATCGCAGAGGGTCGTCGACGAGGTCGACCGCTCGATGCACGACGCGCTCATGGTCGTAAAGGACGTCATTGAAAAGCCGAGCATCGTCGCCGGCGGCGGCGCGCCAGAGGCCCACATCGCCATGCACCTAAAAGAGTGGGCCGACTCGCTTGACGGCCGCGAGCAGCTCGCCGTAAAGAGGTACGCCGAGGCCCTCGAGGCCATACCCCTGACGATAGCCGAGAACGCCGGAATGGACCCGATCGACAGCATGGCGAGCCTGCGCTCGAGGCACTCGCAGGGCAAAAAGACGATGGGCATCGACGCGCGCAACACGCGCGTGGCCGACATGCTAGAGGCGAGCATTGTGGAGCCCGTCTCCGTCAAGGAGCAGGTCATAAAGTCGGCGACAGAGGCCGCGTGCATGATACTCCGCATAGACGACGTCATATCCGTCGCGCCGCCGGCCGGAGGCCCGCCCGGCGGGCCGCCTCCCGGCTAGGCCCCTGGCGCCGCCTCACTCTAGCTCTATCGTGGATGGCGGCTTGCTCGATATCGCGTACGTCACGAGCGCGACGCCCTCGACCTCGTTTGTGATGCGCGTGCTAATCCTCGCCAGCGTCTCGTGCGGGACTCGTGCCCAGTCGGCCGTCATCGCGTCAGTCGACTCTACGATGCGGACCGTCACGACGCGGCCGTGGAGGCGCGCGTCGCCGACGACGGCGACGGCCCTGTCATCGCCGACGCCCGCATAGGCCTGCCAGACCGAGGAGTGCAGGCCCGCCGAGGCGAGCTCGGCCTCGACTATGGCGCTTGCCTGCCTGGCGATCGCGACCTTTTGGCGCGTCGCCTCGCCCATGACGCGCACGGAGAGGCCGGGGCCGGGGAACGGGTGGCGCGATATGGCCCGTTCTGGCAGGCCCAGCAGCCTGGCGACCCCGCGGACCTCGTCCTTGTAGAGGTCGCGCAGCGGCTCGACGGTCTTCATGCCGAGCCATCCCGGCAGGCCGCCGACGTTGTGGTGCGACTTTATCGTGCGCGCCGGCCCGAGGGCCGAGCCGCTCTCGATGACGTCAGGATAGAGCGTCCCCTGCGCGAGCCACTCGCAGCGCCTGCCGGCCGAGGCGGCCTCGGAGAAGACGCGCGCAAACTCGTCGCCCACGGCGAGGCGCTTTTCCTCGGGGTCTGCCACGCCCTCGAGGCGCGCAAGAAAGCGCTCAGACGCGTCAACGCGCTCGGCGGCGATCCCGGCGCCGGCGAGCAGCGAGACGGCCTCGTCGGCCTCGCCCTCGCGGAGGAGGCCATTGTCGACGAGGACGCAGCGCAGGCGGCCGCCTATGGCCCTGTGGAGGAGGACCGCGACGACCGTAGAGTCGACGCCGCCGCTCACGCCGCACAGGACGCCGCCCTCGATTCTGGCGAGCTTTCTGACCTGCGAGTCGACAAACGACTCCATTGTCCACTCGGCGCGCGCGCCGCATATGCGCAGCGCAAAGTTGCCGAGCATGTCTGCCCCGCGCTCGGTGTGCGTGACCTCGGGGTGGAACTGGATCCCATAGACAGAGCGCGACTCGTCTGCTATGGCCGCCGCGCGCGAGTCGCGCGTGTGCGCGATCGCGCCAAACCCTTCCGGGAGCTCCTCGGCCTCGTCGCCGTGGCTCATCCACGCGCGCACGGGGCCGTCAATGCCGCCAAAGATGCCGCCCGGCGCGTC
>RHFA01000098.1 GCA_003724275.1 Thaumarchaeota archaeon S13 | reverse complement strand
GGTGCCCCCTATCGCCTCGTGCACGTCAGGAGAGTTGTCCTCAAGGACCGAGAACGGGGTGTTTATGTCAATGCCATCCATGACAACAGGGCCCTCCACTGCAAAGTGCCTCCACCCCATGTCGATAATCCCTGGAACCGTCGGATCCTCCTCCTTTATGACAAAGTCCACCAGGTTACCCGATATGTCAATCTTGAAGTTGATGTCAGAGGAGTCTGCCCTGGGAGACATTGACGAGGAAAAGGCCACGTTCAGGGCGTCCACCTTTGCCGTGCTCCTCTCGGCGAGTATGCCCGAGTTTATGCGCTCGGTGAGGTTGATGACTCCGGGATCGTCTGGGTAGAACTTGCGCTCTATCTCCCAGGCCTCGCCGTCTAGGAGCTCGGAGAGCATGCCCTCTCCGTCATGGCGTATCGTGAACGTCTGCAGGTAGCTCACCGTAATGGTCGCCTCGTTGTCCTCGGGCTCGAGGAAGGCCGTGAGCGTCGCTCCCCATGCGTTGGGAACCGCCACTAGCAGCATTGCGGTCAGCGCGATGAGGGCGGGCGCGGCCTTCATGGAGGCTCGCGCATGGGCGTGAGCTAATAAACCTTCTCTGGGCGCCCGGGCGCCTGAAAAGGGTTAATATTTGGGCGCGCGCGCCCGCGCGCGTCCTGGGGTGGCCTGAGGGGTGATAACTGTGCTCGCCGGTGGAACCGGCTCGATAAAGCTCGTGCGCGGGCTTGCCGCGCACACGAGCGACCTGAACGTCGTGTGCAACGTGGGGGACAACCTGTGGATGTACGACATGTACATATGCCCCGACATTGACACGACGGTGTACGGCCTGGCCGACCTCCTTGACCGCGACAAGGGCTGGGGCATACGCAAGGACTCGTTCAACTTTTTGCGCCAGATGGAGGCCTTTGGCGAGGAGACGTGGTTCAGGATAGGCGACCGCGACGCCGCGACGCACCTGATGAGGACAAACATGCTCAAGAACGGCAAGAACCTCAGCGACATAACGAGGTGGATGTGCGGCAGGTTTGCGATAAACGTCAACGTGATGCCGGCCACGGACAGCAACGTCGAGACGATAATCTCTACCAAAAAGGGAGACATGCACATACAGGAGTACTGGGTAAAGCACAGGGGCCGCGAGCCCGTGACGGGCATACGCTACGAGGGCGCAGAGAGGGCTCGCCCAAACCCCGAGGTCAGCCGCGCGATACAGGACTCAAAGGTCGTCGTCATTGCGCCAGGAAACCCCCTGACAAGCATTGGGCCGATGCTAAAGATGCAGTCGATAAGGAAGGACCTCTCGCGCGCGCGAAGCAAGACTATCGCCGTGAGCCCCATAGTGGGCAACAAGGCCGTGAGCGGGCCGGCGGCGCAGTACATGGAGGCCGCGGGGATAGAGGTCAGCGCGCTGGGAGTGGCAAAGATGTACGCGCATGCGTGCTCCTCCATAGTCGTGGACACAAAGGACAAGGCGCTCGTCAACAAGCTGTCCAACATTGACATGAAGGTCCATGCGGCCAGGATAGTCATGAGGAACAGGCAGGCCGAGAACGCGCTTGCGGCGTTTGTCCTAAAGCAGGCGCGCTAGGGCGAATGGACGCCATAGCCGTCATACCCGTAAAGTCCCTAGAGTCGGCAAAGTCCCGCCTCGGGCTAGGGCCGGCCGCGCGCGCCGGCGTCTGCGCGGCCATGCTCGAGGAGGTCCTCGGCGCCGTCATGTCCTCGAGCGTCTCCTCTGCGGTCGTCGTGACGCGCGACGCGCGCGCCGCGGCGATCGCCTCGGCCGCCGGCGCGCAGGCGATCGACGACCCCCTAGAGTCCGGCGTGAACGACGCCGTGGCGCTCGCCGACGGCGTGGCCTCTGGCCATGCCATGTCGCTTGTCGTCCCGCAGGACATACCTCTGGTGAGCGCGCGCGACATTGACGCGATCCTGCGCCTAGCTCCGAGGCGCGGCTCGCTTGTAGTGCCGTCTAGCCGCCTGGACGGGACAAACGCGCTGGTGCGCACGCCGCCGTGCGCGCACGCGACACACTATGACGAGGACAGCCACAGGATACACGTCACGGCCGCGCGCAGGGCCGGCCTGCGGTCCACCGTCGCGCTGGTCCGCGGGATCATGCTAGACGTCGACACGCGCGCGGACCTGGACCTTGTCGCCGCGCAGCCCGACAAGCCTGACCTAGGCGCGCGCGTCAGGGCCGCTCTTGCCGCCGGCGATTAGCGCATCGCACGCCCTGCGCGCGTCCTGGTCGGCCATCTGGCGCGGCGGGTGCTTCATCAGGTACGCGCACGCCTCGTGGACCGGCCCGCCGATGCCGCGGTCCAGGGCGAGCTTTGCGAGGCGGATCGCGTCTATGACAATCCCCGCCGAGTTTGCCTTGTCGTCGACGTCTAGGCGAACCTCCATGTTGTACGGGACGTTTGCCCACTGCCTGCCCTCTATCCGCATAAACATGAGCTTTGTGTTTCCCAGGAACGGTATAAAGTCCGACGGGCCGACATAGATGCTGTCATCGTCAAGGCGCTCGTCAAGCTGGCTCTGGACGCTCTCGGTCTTTGAGACCCTCTTGCTCGCGAGCCTCTCCTGCTCCTTCATGTTCAAAAAGTCAGTGTTGCCTCCGACGTTGATCTGGTACGTCCTCTCTATCCTCGTCCCGCGGTCGTTGCAGAGCCTGGCGAGCGTGCGGTGGACTATGGTCGCCCCCACCTGGCCCTTTATGTCGTCGCCCACGACTGGAATCCCGCGCTCCTCGAACCTTTTTGCCCACTCGGCGTCAGACGCTATGAACGACGGTATGCAGTTGACAAACGCCGTGCCCGTGTCAAGGCACGCCTGCGCCCAGAACCTGGTCGCCTCCTCGGACCCCACGGGCAGGTACGACACGAGAACCTCCGCGCGCGTCTCGCGCAGGATTCTCCTCGCCGCCTCGCCGAGCTCCTCCGTGCTCGCCGTGCTCTTGACGGGGTTTATGCGGTTGTGGACCCATATCCCGACGCCGTCAAGCGCGGGCGCCTCGTGAACCATGGCCCGCGTTTCTGGCATCTCCCCCCGCGGTATCCAGTCGACCATGTTGGGCTCGGCGTATATGGCCTCGTTTATCGTCGTGCCTACCTTGTTCTCCCCGACGTCAAACCCGCAGACGAACTCTATGTCGTGTATGGACCGGCCCGCAATCCGGTCGTGTATGATCCCGATTACCTCCTGGCCGGGGTTGCGCCGATAGTACTCGATCCCCTGTATGAGGCCCGCAAAGCAGTTGCCGATTCCCACCAAGGCGACCCTGATCTTTTCTGTCACGCCGCGGGGGCCCACCTTGCTCAATTTAAGTCAATTGCGTTAACTCCGGACGGAGGGGGCGCCTTTGCCGTGCAGGCGCCGCCGTAGCCGCCACGGGTGGCGGGGCGGGAGCCGCCGACGCCGAGGCTGGCGGGGAGCTAGAGCCGCCGACGCCGAGGCTGGCGGGGACAGCCAAGCGACGCGCCCTCGTTGGCGCCCATACAGACGACAGGCCGCCCGGCACGGGCCGGTGTGACGGGGGTCACGTGTGCCTAGCAAGCGCCGCTAGCAGCACATCACATGCTAGCCCTCAGCACTTCAATTTGCCTGCTAATTTCCTCCATGACGCCATGGTCGTTTCGGCGCATGGACGCGTACAGTGCGTGAAGGGACTTTTGGTGCGGTGCAAGGTATCGCATGTTTCCAGAGGACAGCAGTCCACGGTAGACATCATCAGATATTTCCACGCGTGGTGGCAAGCCTTCACGGGTAAGCGTTTCCAGCATCTTGTGATTAGCCTGTAGCTCTCCACAAAGCAGTTTGACGAGCCCCTTTTTTGTGGACAAGTTGTTGTATATTTGCAAGAAAAAACCTGCTCCAAGTCCAGCAAGCAGGGCGATTAGTATGCTTACAATGTATGCGACAAACCCTATAGTGTGTTCCATCGACGCTCACACGTATCGCTTCACTATGTTGGTGATGAGGCGTTCTTTGTGCTTTTCGGGCATTAGAAGCGCTATGCTGCTGGGGCGCTGAACAAACGCTGGATGCGCGTTTAGCTCCAGCTCCTGGCCAGAGTCAAGTACGTCCCGTAGCGTAAACGCCAGCACAATGTCGCCATATCTCTGATGAAGCCTGAGTATACGCTTGGCCTCCGTGAGCTTTTCTGGGGCAGACTTTACGGCGTAAAGTCCGCTTGCCGTGGGAGTCTCGTCACTTGCGCTCATCGGGTATCAGATCCTCCTTACAGAGCTTGCGCCACATGTCCTCGCATGATCGTGACAGAAAATCTCGGTCGATGTCCAGGCCTGACATTTTTGAGATCACGCGGCTTATTATGTCAGGCTTTGCCATGTTCGTCGTGACGACAAGCAGGTGTAGCGATGACGCGATTTCCAGCCTCGTGAGATCGTCAGGGTCGTCCATAATAGATCGGATAAATCGGGTTGCCCGCTTGAACTTTTTTTGCGTTTCCGAGTACATGAATTCGGCTTTCGCGTGGGGAGGGATTTCTGATGCGATCTGTTCCAGCTCAAAGCCGGCCCTGGCAAGGCTGGTGCAGTATGGCCCGCGCAGGTACCACGAATAGTCATACCCCAGGTATACCCCAAAGGCCTCCACCATGTAGACGAGCTTTTGCAGGCGGAGCCTGTCGTTAAACGTGTCCATCTTGAAGCTAGAGTGCGGGATTGAGCGCAGTATGTACCCCAGGTTGACCGCGCTTGGGCTTATGATCAAGGCGAGCTCCCGCCCCTCCGGAGGCGCCCACAGCGCACCGTGCCGCGCGACTTCATTGGAAGGCTCCGCCGGGCTGCCATATATAACTCGTAAATCGGTTCCCGCCGGCGGGAGGCCAGGGCTCCTCCCCCTCGGCGGCGCGCTGCCAGCCATGGTTTATTAGCCGACCGGCGCGGCGGCGCGCGCATGGTCGAGGCCGGCCCGCCCGTCAGGGACATTGACATACGCGAGGGCGCCTCGCCTGCGGCGATAATAGCCGAGATGGGCGGCGCGGGCGGCTTTGGGGCCACGGGCATGGCCGCCGGCCTGGACATACTGCACGAGATGTCCACTGACTCCGAGTGCCTGCGGTTCCTCTCGTTTGTGGGCGCGACGGTCTCGACTGGCCTGCGAGGCGTCCTGCGCGACATGGCAAGGCGCAAGATGTTTGACGTCATAATAACGACGTGCGGCGCGCTCGACCACGACCTGGCCCGCTCGTTTGCCGACTATAACGCCGGCTCGTTCACGATGGACGACGCGGAGCTGGCAGGGCAGGACATCCACCGCCTGGGGAGCGTCCTTGTCCCCTCGTCAAGCTATGGGACGCTCATCGAGGAAAAGATGCAGGGGTTCCTGGGCGCCGAGTACGAGTCGGGGACGCGATCCGTCTCTACTGCCGACGTCACGAGGATCATAGGCGAGCGGACCGGCGAGGGCTCGTTCCTGCACTGGGCCGCAAAAAACTCGATACCCGTCATCGTGCCAGGCATAATGGACGGGGCCGTGGGGAGCCAGGTCTGGACGTTCTGCCAGGGCCACCCCGGATTCTCGCTTGATATCGTGCGCGACTCGGAGGTCCTCTCTGGACTCGTCTTTGGGGCCAAGAGGTCCGGCGCGCTCATGCTCGGGGGCGGCATATCAAAGCACCACACGCTCTGGTGGAACCAGTACAGGGGCGGCCTGGACTATGCGCTGTATGTCACCACGGCCGACGAGCACGACGGCAGCCTGAGCGGCGCGCCGGTCAGGGAGGCCGTCTCGTGGGGAAAGGTCGCCAGGGGGGCGCGGCAGGCCACGCTCAGGGCAGAGGCCACCGTCGCCGTGCCCTTTCTCTATGCGGCCCTCCTCGAGCGCCTCGCCTCGCGCCCGCAGGCGTGAAAGCGCCGTTATTGCGGCGCGCTCGCGGCCGCAGGCGTGAAAATGCTATTATTGCAGTGCGCTCGCGGCCGCGCCACGAACCAGAGGTACCATATCCACGAGCTCGCCGAGTTTAGCGTAGAGGGGGGGTATCTCATAGACGGCTTTCCCTCCACGGGCCACACGAGCGCGATCGCCTCGGCGTCGCTCATAAACGCGATGGGGTTCACGCCCGTGGCCACGATAGACTCGGACAGGTTTCCCCCCGTGAGCATGGTCCAGGACTCCAGGCCGTTCCACCCGACTCGCATATTCGCCGACAGCAAGCTCAAGGTCGCCGTCTTTTCGTCGTACCTCGCGCTGCCGCCTCAAGAGCACAAGCCCATGGCTCGCATGATGCTAAAGTGGGCGCGCGAGCGCAAGGCCGAGTGGATAGTCAGCAGCGTCGCAGTCGGCTCGCAGATCCCCGAGGGCAAGATCATGGCCGTGGGGAGCACCGAGGAGGCGCGAAAAAAGATATCCGGCGCGTCCATGGAGGTCATGGGCAGCGGCATGATAACGGGCATACCCGGCGCGCTGCTAAACCACGGCGCGATCGGCGGCCAGAACGTCATCGTCGTCCTCTACAACCCCGCCCACGAGGGGGCAGACTACCGCTCCGGCGCGCTCCTCTGCACGGCAATGTCGCGCCTCGTGCCGGGCACGGCCTGCGACATTGACGCGCTGCAGGCCGAGGCCGAAAAGGCCGAGCGCGCCATGCGCGAGGCCGAGACCGAGTCCGGCGAGGGCATCCTCAAGCGCGGGATGTACGGCTAGGCGGCCTTGGAGGGCATGGCCGCGTTTGCGGCTGCCGTGGCGGCCGTCTCGGCCACCGGCGCGCTTGCGCCGGGGCCGCTCCTTGCAGCCGGCGCTGCCATTGGCCTGCGCGGCGGAGCGCGCGCGGGCCTGGCCCTGGCCGCCGGCCACGCCGCAGTGGAGCTTCCCCTAGTGCTTGCGCTCGGCGCCGGCATTGCCCCCCTCGGGGAGGCCGACGGGACGGGCAGGATCGTCTCGGCCGTCGGCGCGGCGGGCATGTTTGCGTTTGCCGCCGTCCATGCGCGACAGGCGCTCACGCGCCGTGGCGGCTCCGCCCCGCAAAAGGCGTCCGCGCGCGGCGCGCTTGCGATGGGCGCGGCGCTCAGCGCCGCAAACCCTTTCTTTTGGGCATGGTGGGCGACCGTTGGCCTCAAGCTCGTGGCCGACTCGTCGTCGCTGCTCGGCCCGTGGGGGCCGCCGGCCCTCTTTGCGATGCACATACCCATGGACGTCGCGGCGCTCGGGGCCGTCGCGGCCCTCGCCGCGCGCGGCTCCTCGGCGCTGGGCGCGCGCGGGCGCCTGGCAATGGACGTTGCTATCGTTGCCACAATGGCCACAGTCGGCGCGGCCTTTGCGATAGAGGCTGTGTCGGCCTAGGGCTTTTTGATGATGTCGATCTCCATCGTGGAGATTTTCCGGTTCTTGCCGTCCTCGCCCGTAAAGCTGTCCGAGGCTATCCTCACGTCAGATATCTCGTACCCGACGGTGTTCATCCTCTTCACTATCATCTGCGAGACGTCGACGGCCTGCGTTATGCGCTTGCCGCGGGCCTTTATCGTTATCTTTGGGAGCGTTGCTAGCTGCGTGAGCGTCGCGGTGACATAGGTCATTATCGGCTTTATGCCAATGAGGACAACGCTCCTGTCGCGCTGCTCGCCCTCGGGGCGCCCGCCCTGGCGCTGCTCGCCGCCGCCCTGCGGCGCGTCGCGGTCTGGCGGCGCACCATGGCCATCGGTGCGCCGCTCGCCGCCGTCATGGCCAGCGGAGCCCTGGTCGCCGCCGCCCTGCGGGGCGTCGCGATCCGGAGGCGCGTCATGGCCCCCTCCGTGGCCAGGCTCGCCTCCGCCCTGCGGGGCGTCATGGCCCGAGGGGTTTATCTCGCCGGCCTTGTCATCGCACGATCCGGCCTCGCCGCCGCACCCGCACGAGCCGCCCGGGGCCGCCTCGCCGCCCTGGGGCTGGGAGGCAGAGCCATCCGAGGAGGACGTGTACTCGCTGTAGACCCTTGCCGCGTCGCTCTCCGCGCTCATCGTGGCACCCCGCGGATCCTGTTGGTTAATAACCCTATTCATGCCCCCCGCGCCCAAGCCCTCGAGCAGGCGCTCGGCCTCCCCATAGGTCGCGCACGAGCGGACAGCCCCCACGACGGCCTCGTCCTCGACCTCATAGCAGTGCGTGACGCCCTGCGCGTCGCGGTACACGAGCATGAGGCGGCCCCCCACGATGCAGTGGTACATCCGGTCGTCCTCCATGAGTTCGGGCCGGACCCTCATCTGGCCCCCCTCCTCCGTGACTGCGCGCTCCACGGCGCGCGGCCCGGCGGGGGGCCTATTTAGCCCAACGGGCGGCGCGGCGGGGCTAGCGAGATATATGGGCCGCGCCGCGGCGGCGCGCGCGATGGGCAGGATAGTCTTGCACGCCGACTTTGACCACTTTTACGCGCAGTGCGAGGAGACGCGCAACCCCCTCCTCCGCGCGGCCCCCCTGGTCGTCTGCGTCTTTTCGGGGAGGGGAGGCGACAGCGGGGCCGTCGCGACGGCAAACTATGTCGCGCGCGAGCACGGCGTGGGGTCTGGCATGGCGATAAACCTGGCGCGGCGGCGCCTGAGGGACGTGCCAGAGGCGAGGTTTCTCCCCGTGGACTTTGCGTTTTACGAGGGGGTCTCTGCGCGCGCGATGGAGATACTGCGCGGCCACGCCGACACGTTCGAGTGTGTCGGGCGCGACGAGGCGTACATGGACGTCACGCAGAGGACATCAGGCGACTATGGCACCGCGCGCCATGTCGCGCAGCAGGTCAAGAACGACGTGCGCTCGGCCCTGTCCCTGACGTGCTCGGTGGGCGTCTCGCCGAACAGGCTTGTCTCAAAGATCGCCTCGGCCCACCAAAAGCCCGACGGCCTCACCGTCGTGGCGCCAGGGGACGTCGAGGCGTTTCTCGGGCCGCTCGGAGTTCGCAAGATACCGGGCCTGGGCAAGCGCGCCGAGGAGGCCCTAGAGGCCGCCGGCGTCCGCACCGTGGCCGACGCGCGCGAGCGGAGCGTCTTTGAGCTCTCCGAGGTCCTCGGGCGCCGCATGGGGACGTACCTGCGCAACGCCTCGCGCGGGATTGACGACGAGCCCGTCTCCGAGCGCGGGCCAAACGTCCAGTACAGCAGGATCGCCACGCTCGAGCGCGACTCGGTTGACGCCGAGTTTTTGGCCGGCGCCATCCCGCGCCTCTGCGCCGACATCCACGAGTCGCTAGCGGCAGACGCCAGGACGTTTCGGTCCGTCGGCGTGCTCATCATCCAGGCGGACATGTCCACAAGGTCGCGTTCCACCACGCTGCGCAGCGCGACGTCCTCGCTCGGCGAGATGGAGCGCGCTGCGGAATCGCTGCTGCGCGAGGCCCTAGAGTCCCAGGAGGTTCCCGTGAGGCGCCTCGGCGTGAGGGTCTCTGACCTCGGAGACGCCGGCGGCCAGTCGAGCATGGACGACTATGCCTGAGCGCGCTCGAGGCGGCGCGCGCGTCGCGTCTCGACTGCCATTACCACGGCGATAAACGCAAAGAGCCACGGCAGGAACATTATCTCGCCGGCGACGGAGTGGAACTCTTCCCAGCGCTCGGCGTCGGCGGTGACCTTGAGCGCATACCACGAGAGGAGGAATATCCTGACGACGTTGACGGCGACTGTCCCCACGATGCCGACGGCAAACCACACGGCCTTGCGGCGCGCCGGCACGCGCATCTTGAGGAGAAAGGCCATCATGACCAGCGAGTAGATTATTATGCTGTGGACGCCGGCGGACGGCCAGAAGACCTGCAGCGCAAAGTGCCCGTGGTCGCCGCTCAGGAACATCATGTTGTCGCGCGCAATGGCCGTGCCCAGGTCAAAGGCCGTGACTAGCCATACGTTGAGCTCTACCATGTACGGCACGACGTACTGGAGCGCGCCGAGGCGGTTGTAGGGAAAGTAGGCGTCAAGGCCGAGTATGAGCGCGCTGCCGCCCAGGAATATGGGGCCGGCCGGCGTCAGGCGCAGCCACCTCCGGCCCAGGAGGACGTGCAGCGTGGCGACCATGAACGCCGTGATTATGGCAATGTCCCACATCCACGTCCACGACGCGGAGAGCTCGACTCCGGCCGTCGCCGACGCCGAGGCGAGCGACTCGCGCAGGCCCGACTCGGCGGCGACGATGTAGGCGATCGCGCCGGCGGCGATGGGCACGCATGCGGCCGCGCGGCGCGCGCTAATGTCCACCCTGAGCATCGCGAGCTCGGCTACGGCAAAGGCCACGGCAAAGAGCGCGCCTCCGCGGCCCTGGTTCCACCCGAGCTCAAACGTGTCGGGGTACGCCGCGAGCGCCAGGGCGACTGGCGCCGCCACGAGCGCCATGCCGGCGGCCATCATCACGCTTACCACGGCAGGGCCCGAGCAGGGGCGCACAAATAAAGAGTTCTGCCGCCCCACGCCTCACGTGAACTCGGCGAGCGTCCTCTGCCGCAGCTCGCGCGCCGTGGCCCCGTGCGACACCCACTCGGCGGCGCTCACGCTGGTCCGCGAGGAGGCAAGCGCGATGGCCTCGTCCATACCCCCGACGGCCTCAAACGGCGAGCGCATCGCCTCGCGGACGCCCTCGCGGACCTGCCACACGCCGACGGGCACCGAGTACTCGGGGCGTATCTCGCGCAGGACCAGCGCTCCGGCCTGCGCGCCGGCGCGCACGAGGTGCTCGCAGACGGCGAGGCGGGCCGCGTGGTAGGCTCCGGCGATCGCCGGCGCGTGCCTGATGCCGCCGTGGCCCTCCGAGTCTGACCCAAAGGCCATCGTGCCGTCGGCCCTCTGCCACGCCTCGACCATCTCAAAGCGCCACGCGTGCGGAAAGAGCACCACGGCGTACAGGTTGCCGAGCCTCTCTGAAAAGTGGACGCGCCACGAGTCTATCTCTGGCATCGCAAGCGACTCGCGCGAGAGCGCATGCGAGACGGCCGAGTCGACTGCCGTGATGCCCCACCTCGTCGGGACGAGGCGGCGGCGCCTGCCGAGCATCCCGACGCTCAGGCACGCCTGTATGCGCGTCACCTCGACGCCGCTGCGGTACAGCGACATGACGGCCTCGGCGGCGCCGAGGTCCGTGTCATCGCGCGCGCGCTCTAGCGCGCGCAGCGCCGGCGCGCCAGAGAACGTCGCGGACTCTATCTCTCCGACTGGCCCGAACGGCGCCGAGTGCCCGTCGGGAACGCCGCGCGCGGCGGCGGGCCGCCCAAAGCGCAGCTCGGCGTCGGCGGGCCGCGAGGCCATCGCGACCTCCTGGAGGGACTCGACGTACCTGCCCCCCGTGTCGCCTGCGCGGACCGCGCGCACGCCGCGCACGAGGCGCAGGCGCATCGAGACGATCTCGGCGAGGGACATGCCGCCCCAGCGCTCTGGCGCGCCGAGGAGGCCCGTGTCCCCGTGCGCGGCCGGGACGAGCGGGCCGGCGCCGAGGCGAGGGTACCCGTGGGACCCCACAAAGACGGACGGCGGGCTAGAGCCCTCGACGCCGTCGCGCCACAGCGGCGCAGACGCGGCGAGGCGCGCGTTCCACTCCCTCGCGAGGGCCTCCCTCTCCAGGCGCGAGTCGGCGATCACCGCGCGGCGCGGCGCCACCCGACAAGCTGGCTCAACGCCGCGGCGCCCAACGCTAAATAAAGGGGGGCCGCGGCGCCGCGGCGTTGAGCCAGCTTGTCGGGTGCGCGCGCTCTGACGTCGGGGACATCCTCGAGGCCGCCATGGCCGGCTCGCGGCCAGGCAGGGACGACTGCCAGAGGCTCCTAGAGTCAGATGACGCAAAGCTCATGGGCATGGCCGCCGGCCACCTCGCGCGCGCGGGCTTTGGCAGGAGGGTCACGTACGTCAACAACATCATACTCAACTACACCAACGTCTGCGTGACTGACTGCAAGTTTTGCGCGTTCTACAGGCCGCCCGGCGACGACGAGGCATACACGCTGACGCTCGAGCAGATAAGGGCCCGCATCAGGGCCGCGTGGGAGTCATTTGGCATAAGGCAGGTCCTCATACAGGGCGGCCACAACCCGAGCCTGCCCATAGAGTACTATGAGGAGGCCTTTGCGATGATGCGCGCCGAGTTTCCAAAGGTCGGCGTGCACGCGCTCTCGGCCTCCGAGGTCGACATGATTGCGCGCGTGTCCAGGTCGTCCACGCGCGAGGTCCTCTCGAGGCTCAGGGACGCCGGGATGCAGTCGATGCCCGGGGCCGGCGCCGAGATACTCTCCGACCGCGTCAGGGGGGTCATCAGCCCCAAAAAGATAACGGGCTCGGAGTGGATTCGCATAATGCGCGAGGCCCACGAGGCCGGCCTCCCGTCCTCGGCGAGCATGATGTACGGCCACGTGGAGACGGCCTCCGAGGTAGCCGAGCACATTGACCGCATAGCCAGGCTGCAGGAGAGGACGCGCGGGTTCATGGCGTTCATACCGTGGAACTTTGAGCCAAACAACACGGCCCTCGCAGAGGAGGGCACCGTCACGCACGGCGCCGGCGGGGCGAGCCTGCTAAAGGTGATCGCCATATCCAGGATAGTGCTCGGGCCCATAATACCGCACCTCCAGTCGTCGTGGCTCACAAACGGCGTCGGCATGGCGCAGCTCGCCCTCGAGTACGGGGCCGACGACTTTGGCGGCACGCTCATCGGCGAGGAGGTCGTCTCGTGCACGGGGGCGCGGTCCACGGAGCTCAGCGGCGCGGCCATAGAGGCCTCGATACGGCAGGTCGGCTACGAGGCCGTAGAGCGCGACAACTTTTACGCGCCCGTCTCGCCCAGGCCATAGGCGGCCCACCTCGAGTCGACGAGGCGGCGCGTTGCCTCGTCGGCGGCGACTGGCTCCTGCTCTTCCCTCATGTGGCCCTCCTCGCGCGTCTTTGCCGTAGCGTCGATGCCCATCTTTGAGCCGTGGTTTGGGCGCGGCGAGGCGGGATCCAGCGTGTCCGTCGGCGCGCCGTCTATGATTACCGTGTCGCGCGCGGGATCCGCGCGCGTCGTGACAGCCCAGATGACGTCGTTGGCGTCATGGACGTTGACGCCGTCGTCGACGACGACGATCGCCTTTGTGAGGGAGAGCTGGCCCATGCCCCACAGGCCCATCATCACCTTTTTGGCCTGGCCCGGATACCTCTTTTTGATCGACACGACGGCGAGGCCGTGAAACCACCCCGCCGGGGGCATGGCAAAGTCGACAATCTCGGGCTGCATCATGCGCAGCAGCGGCAGGAACGAGCGCTCGATGGCCTTGCCAATGTACGCGTCCTCGAGGACGGGCTTGCCGACGACCGTGGCGAGGTATGTGGGCCGCTTGCGGCGCATAATGCCCGTCACGGTGAACGTCGGGTATCGCCCCACGGGCGTGTAAAAGCCCGTGTGGTCCCCAAATGGGCCCTCGTCTCGCATGTCGGCGGCATCGACGTGCCCCTCTAGGACGATCTCGGCGCGCGCGGGCACGCGGAGGTCGACGGTCCGGCACCGGACCGTCTCGATGCCAGACCTGCGCACGATTCCGGCAAAGAGGTACTTGTCGAGGCCCTCGGGCACGGGCGCGACTGCGGCGAAGACCGTGGCGGGGTCGGCGCCTATGACCACGGCGGCCTCTGTCTTTCCCCCGCCCTCCCTTGCGGCCTCGTGGTGCTGCGCGCCGCGCTTGTGGCGCTGCCAGTGCATTATGGCGTGCGTGTCGTCGACGACCTGCATACGGTAGACGCCAAGGTTGTACGTGCCCGTTTCTGGGTGCCTCGTGACAACGAGGCCAAACGTCACAAAGCGGCCGGCGTCATGCGGCCACGTCCTCAGTATCGGAAGGCCTGCGAGCGTCCCCTCGCCGGTCACCTCGGTCACGGGGCCAGACCGCGCCTCTTTTGGGAACGCGTCGCCCATTTTTGACAGCTCTGGGAGCTTTTTGATCTTGCCCAGTATGCCAGAGGGCACCTCCATGCGCGCAAGGTCGGCGATGCGCGACCCAATGCCCTCAAAGTCAGCCGTGCCCAGGGCGATCTCCATGCGCCTCATCGAGCCAAACGCGTTTCCCAGGACGGGAATGTCGCTTCCGGCCACGTTCTCAAAGAGGACCGCCGGCCCGTTCGCATATGTCACGCGGCGCAGTATCTCGGCGATCTCTAGGTCTGCGCTGACCTCGGAGGTGACGCGGCGCAGCTCGCCTGCGCGCTCCAGCTCGCCGACAAACTCGCCGAGGTCCTCGAGGGCCATGCCCGCGCGCGCTCAGGAGACGGGGGGAAGCTCGCTCTTTTTGCCGTGGCCGCCGGAGCCAAAGCGGCAGTAAAAGCACAGGTCTGACTGCATGTGCGTGAGCTTGACGACCCTGATCGCGCCTGCCTTGAGCGCGATCTTTGTGAGTATGCGGAACTTGAGCGGCATGGACGGTATGACCTCGTTGAGGTAGACGTCATGGTGCTCTGGGCAGAACCGCAGCGTGACGCGCTCGCCGCGGCCTCCCGACGAGTTGACCGTCCTCGCGTGGCGCATCTGCTCGCGTATGTACTCGTGCTTTGGGCACGGGCAGTTTCGGCCCCCGGGGTGCTCGTACGCCGGCGTGTTGCGCCAGTCAAACCCCGGATACTCGCGCTCAAAGTCGTCCACGGGAGGGGCCGCCGGGGAGCGCCTATAAAACTTGACCGGCGGCGCGCAGGCGTGGGCGCCGGCGGCGCTCACGCGCGGGCCAGGCGCTCGAGGACCTGCGCGGCGTGGCCCGCGGGCCTCACGCTCGCATAGGCCTCGAGGACGACTCCGTCAGGGCCGACGAGGAACGTCGCCCTGCTGACGCCCATGTACTCGCGGCCCATGAACTTCTTTTTGCCCCAGACGCCAAAGGCCTCGGCGACGCGGTGGTTCTCGTCGGAGAGGAGCGTGTAGGGTATGGACATCTTTGCGCAGAACTTTTTGTGTGACGCCGGGCCGTCGGGGCTGATCCCGACGACCGTGGCGCCGGCGGCCTCGAATTTTTCGTGCTCGCGGGAAAACTCGGCGGCCTCTGTCGTGCAGCCTGGCGTAAAGTCCTTTGGGTAAAAGTAGATGACACATGCCCGCCCCGCAAGGCTCCGCGAGGAGAACGCCTTGCCCTCGGCGTCCGGGAGCTCAAACTCTGGCAGGCGGTCCCCCTTTGCGATCACTGCGCGCGGCGCGCGG
>RHFA01000099.1 GCA_003724275.1 Thaumarchaeota archaeon S13 | reverse complement strand
CGCTGCACCACGAGGTAGACGACGCAATGTACGCCGACGGGCGCATACGCACGCACGGCGCCGAGAGGTCATCGGCCCTATTCGCCGAGGAGCTCGCCAGGCAGGCGGCCATCGCCGAGGGGATCATGGCCGAGATGGGCATCGGCGTGCCCGAAAAGGAGGCGCCGGCCCCCGAGCCGTCGCCCTACGAGGGCATGGCCACCGAGCCGCGCCTAGAGCGCCTGAGCGAGGCCATCGCCGCCGAGATCAACGTCGCCGAGCGCCTCATGGGCAAGATCAGCCCCGCGCTGGCGAAAAGGTAGGCGGCGCGGCGGGGAGCCGGCCGCCCCCCATAACGCCTAGAGTTAAATATGGCTTGCCTTACCCTGCCTGCCATGGCGGCGCAGGAGCTGCAGGACAGGCATGGCGCCGGGACGGCGCCGGCCGGGACGTTCGAGGAGGATCTCGCCAGGCAGGAGGCGATATTTGGCGAGCGCGCAGGCGAGCTGCTCGCAAGGCACCCGGACAAGTTCATAGCCGTGTGCGGTGGGGACGTGTTTGTGGGCGAGGACGACGGGGACGCCATATCGAGGGCGCAGGCCGCCCACCCCGGCAGGCCGTTCTTTTTGCGCCGGCACGACCCGTGTTTTGGGAGCTGACAATGAAAATCCAGCTAGAGGCGCAAAACGGCGTGTATTTGGCAGCCTGCATGCTCAACGGGCAGCACAGGCTTTTGGGCATTGTCGACTCTGGCGCCTCTAACTCGTATGTGACCGCAGAAACACGAAAGCGCGCCGATCTCGAGCCCACAGGAAGATCACAAACGTTCATGTGCATACACGGAATGCTCCACAAGGACGCCAGACTAACTGCCTACAGGGGCTTGCTCACGCTTGGCACAAGGTCCGGAAGTGGGACTGTCTATGAGATTGACGCGCGCCTTGCCGTGGGAGGCCTAAGCGTCGGCGCCGTGCTGGGACGGGACGTGCTGCGGAACTTTAACGTGGCGCTAAACTGGCTGGACGGGACGGGGTTTCTAGAGGACGCGGGCCGCGGATAGCCTCCCGCAAAAGCCGGGGACGGGCCCGGATGCCTCCACCGGCCTCCAACCCTTATAAGGCCCCGTCCGCGCCCCCGCGCGTGATGGCAGGCAAAGAGATCCCCTCCGGATTCAGCTATTGCCCGTGCTGCGGAACCTCGCTCTCCCGCCTGATGTCCAGCTGGAGCGGCAGCATGGCGCGCGTCAAGTACTGCCCCTACTGTGGCAGCCCCATCTCCTGCGAGGGGAACTCCGTGACCAGGGGAAAGGGGAGGCTTGTGATAACAAAGCTGGGCGGCCCGATGGCGCATTGACGGCGGCGCGGCGGGGGGCGATCTGGCATGTTCTATGAAAAGCTCTGTGGCGTGCTCTTGGCACAGCTCTCGTTCCACGATGCGATGCTAAAGAGCGCAAAGGAAAAGGCAAAGGTGAGGCAAGAGATGAGCACGGTGGTGCTGGGAGTCATGGTCGTGGGGATAGTCGCGTATGCAGGAATCCGTGTGGGGCGCCCCACTGTCATTCCACGACCCCATCTCAAGTGGAGCATTTGTAATTTTGGCGTGCCCTGCGGCCATGCGCTGCTGGGCTAGGGGGGATTTTTGACGGATCCTGCCGTTTGTCCCCCGCCGGCCCCCTGCGCCTCGGCCGACCCGGACACGGATCCTGGCGCCCCGGCAGCTGCGCCGGCCCAGTCTGCGCCCCTCCATGCGGCCTAGTGGGCGGGGCAGTAGCCCGTGACCCGCACAGGGTTCGCGCCCGCCACGCGCTCCTCATGGGCACGATCGGCCCCGCGCCGGCGAAAAGGCCGGCCCCGCCCGCCTCCCATGACGCCCAGGGCCAAACATGGCAATGCCATCCCCAGCCCGCCATGGCGGCGCAGGACGGGCGGGACTCCCGCGCCCCTCGCCGCCCGCCATGGGGCGCGCGCGCCGCCAACTTTATAACGCGACGCGACGCGCGCGCGCGCGCTTGGCATCGCCGCAGGACGCCTATGGGATCGGCGTGATCACGGTCATCGTCGCGCTCGTGGCAGGCGCCGTCTTTTACCAGGAGTTCTACCTGCCAGAGTCCTCGGCAAGGCCGTCAGTCGACGAGCACATACTCCACCCCACGGGAGCCACCGTGATCGACATGATCCCCGGCTCGGCCAACCAGGAACAGGCAGACAACTTTGTCCCAAGGCTAGTCAACATACAGCTCGGCATCGACAACGACGTGACGTGGACCAACTCGGACGACACGGCGCACACGGTGACGCCAGACGACCCGACTGCGGACTCGTACAGCGGCCCGTTCGGCTCGATCGGCGTCGTAAAGCCCGGCGAGGACTATACGTTCCTCTTCACCGAGCCGCGCGAGATAGAGTACCACTGCCACCCGCACCCGTGGATGACCGGCAAGGTAATAATCACAAAGCAGCGCTTCTAGCCCCTCGACGCAAAGACCGTGTCGCTCTCGACCTCCTTGTGCTGCTCTATTATCGCCGCGCGCACGCGGATCTCGTGCGGGCCGCCGACGGGCGGCTCGACCCTCGCGACAAACTCGGCGACCCCGTCGCGCATCTCGCCACTTGGCACAAAGAGCCTCGACTTTGCGCCTCCAGCGGGCCTGCCGTTGCACGACTCAAAGGAGACAAGCGAGTTTGACCCCGTGACCTGCGCGCTTATCGACACGCCGTCATAGCGGCCGCCATACCCGACGCTCACGCG
>RHFA01000134.1 GCA_003724275.1 Thaumarchaeota archaeon S13 | reverse complement strand
GATATGTACGCGCCGAGCTCGCGCAGCGACTCGGCGGCGGCGGCATAGCTTGCGCGCCACTCTGGCGGCGCCTGCGTGCGGAGGAGGCCGGCGAGCTCGGACTTTGCGATCACGGCCGACTCGCGCGCGAGCTCGGCGTGCTCCCCGGCGCTGACGTCGCCGGCCCTGACGCCGTCGAGGAGCTCCGAGACGCCGGCGGCCAGGGCCGCGCGGCGGTCCTCGACGCCGTCGAGGTTGGCGGCGTGGTCAGAGACGACGACGGTCCCGCCGGGAGGGCCCTGCGGGACGAGCCATATCGCAAAGGACGCCGCCGTCACGACGGCCAGCATCCCGGCGGTGACGGCGATCCCCCTCCTCGAGGCCATGCGGGCGCCTCCCCGGGCCGCGGGCTTATAACTGATCGCGCCTCCCCGCGATCGCGCCTCTAGCGCATGGTTAAATAATCTTAACTTGGCCTTTCTAAATATCACCGCGCGCGCGCCTGGCGCAGAATGGCAGAGGCATACTGCGTAAAGTGCAGGACAAAGCGGGAGATAAAGAACCCCAAGGAGACCAAGCTAAAGAACGGCAGGCCTGCGGTCAAGGGCACCTGCCCGACGTGCGGGACCAACGTCTTTCGCATAGGCAAGCCCTAGGGGCGGCCCGGGGGCCGCAGGCACAATCCAATTATAGGGATCCCCGCGCGCGCGCCGCCGATGGCGGGGGACGACTATGAGGCGCTGCTCGGGCGCATCCGCGGGGGGCTCTCTGACGAGGCGCGCCAAGAGGCCGCTCGCCTCGAGCTTCCCCCCGTGGACGTCATGTGGGAGGGCCAAAAGACGTTCCTTCGCAACTTTGCCGAGTTTCCCAAGATCCTCAGGCGCGAGCCAGAAAAGATACTCCAGTACCTCGCAAAAGAGTTCGCCGTCCCCGCCGAGAGGATAGGCGAAAAGGCCATGTTCATAGGCAAGCGCGACCCCGACGACTTTACGCGCCTCTTTAGGATATACCTCCAGGACTATGTCCTGTGCCCGACGTGCGGGGGGCCGGACACGAGGGTCACAAAGGAGAACAGGATCGCCTTTCTCGTCTGCGAGGCGTGCGGGGCAAAGTCGACGCTAAAGGGCAAGTACGCATGAGCTCCTTTTCGGTGAGGACCGGCGGCCACGCGGGAAGCGCGCTACTCAACATATGCGACGACGACCTGCTCGGCAGGAGGATAACTGACGGCGATAGGACCATGGAGATCGGCGGGTACTATCGCGAGAGGCTCGTGGGCCGAGACGAGGCCGCGAGGCTCCTCTCCGAGTCGCACATAATCAACATGGTCGGCGAGCGGACCGTCGGCCTGGCCCTCGAGCTCGAGGTCGGCGTGGAGGACGCCGTGAGGCGCATAGGCGGCGTGCCGTTCCTGCTCGTCTTCAAGATGTGAGGCCGCCGCGCGGCGGCGATCCCCACAAAGCGTTAAATCCCAACCGCCGCGGGGGGCGGCGTGACACTCGTCGGACTGATCGCAATTGCGGCGCCATCGCGCCTGACATGCCAGGGAACAGGCCCGCCGCCGAAGGCCGCTGCGGGGTGGCCATAGCCGTGTGCGGGCATGTCGCGCGCATGGCCCTGTGCGCCCTGGTGGCGGCCGCCGCGCTAGGCCACGTCCCTCCCCTGCTGGCCCAGGAGCCCGGTGTGCCCTCGCCGGCCCAAAACCTCGAGCGCATTGATGCGCTGTCCGAGCGCGTCGAGGAGCTCGAGGGGGAGGGCGAGCCCGTCACGGAAGCACGGCGTTCCGTCCCGTATGTGGTCCTGACGGCAGTTGTGGGCACGCAGCTTGCCTACCTGACCGTGCAGATGTTCCGAAACAGGGAACGCCCCGTGCTCTCTTGGACGGTTCTCGACGGCGGCGACGGGTTTGAGCTAAGGGACATGCCAGACGGCTCAAAGCGGATTGCAGTAAGGATCACAAACGTGGGCCAGGCCGCCGCGGTGGACATTGTGTGGCATGCGGGCACCAGGGCATCTGCCCGCGCGACCAGGAACGTACCGCTGGGCGCAAGCCCGAATTTTGTGGGCTCGCTTTACCCTAGCGCCTCTGCCCAGGTTCTCATTGCGGTGTCAAGCGCCGAGCATGCAAGGGTCATGGACGGCGAGATGGTGTCCTTTTCGCTGGTGCTGCGCTACAAGTCCATGGGCAACCGGCGCTACACGCACAGGGTATTCGGCAGTTATTCCAAGGACAGCAGGAACCTGGCCGGAACCGTCAGCAAGTCCCTCCCCGTGTAGGGCATGCGCGACGGCGGTTCCTTTGCGACAGCGCCGGGGCGGCCGGGGCACGCCCCTGCGGGCGATTGAGCCGCCAGACCCGCACAATCCTTAAATTAACCCATGCCGGCGGGCTCGCGTGAAGTGGTACGAGTACATCCTGATCGTCGCCACGGCCATATGGATATACCGGCGCCTGCGTGGAGAAAAGGCCGACGAGTGGCTCATGACCCAAGAGGAGCTGGATGCCATCGGCAGGGAGTCCGCGCTTGAACTTCTAAAGCACCTGTCTCTGACAAGCCCGGACGACGCCGGCGTCCGCTTTGAGCTGGGGTACGCGCTCTGCATGGCGGGCCGCCACGGCGAGGCCCTCGAGGCGTTTGGCCACGCTGGCAGGCTGGATCCCGCCCTCAACGTTAGCGCTGGCCGCGGCAGGGCCCTGCTTGGCCTTGGCCGCGTCGCCGAGGCGCTCGCAGAGCTCGAGCGCGCCGTGGCCGCGGAGCCCAA
>RHFA01000107.1 GCA_003724275.1 Thaumarchaeota archaeon S13 | reverse complement strand
ATTACGCACGGCCAGATCCAGGAGGAGATCCGCGCGCGCAGGGAGCGCGGCGAGGCGCCGTCGACGGGCATGCTGCCCATGTTCCTCAACGAGATCATGCCGAGGGACTATGCCGACGCATGCGTGGCCATAGTCGAGGGGCGCATCGCCGAGGCCAGGAGGGGGGCAGGCCTGCCGCCGGCGCCCGCGCGCCCCGCGCCGCGGGTCGTCCGTGGCCGGCGCCCCGCGACCCCGCCCACAGACGGGTCATTTCCCGTCAGGGTTGACGGGGACGCGTGGGGCATGGGCCGCGCCGACATTGAGGAGATTCTGCGCGAGGCCAGGCCGCACAGCCGTGGCTTTTTGCGCCAGTACATCTCCGTGAACATGATCGACGAGGGCGACTTTGAGGCCGCGTGCGCCCACTTTGGCCTGCGCGGCGCCCTCGAGGAGATCACCGACGGCCAGGTCGAGGAGGAGGTTCGCGCGCGCAGGGAGCGCGGCGAGGCGCCGGACGGCGGGCTGCCGGCGGTGCTAGAGGCGTCCTTGCCGAGGGAGGTGGCGCACGCGCGCCTCGCCATAGTCGAGAGGCGCATCGCCGAGGCGAGGCCCGGGCCGGTGCGCCAACACTCTTGACAGGCGTCCCCTAGCCGCAAGGCATGAAGCCCGCAGCCGGCCATGATCCCACCCGCCATGTTTTTCGGGAATGAAAGGGGTGCTCGACAGTGCCCATTTATCTGCCCACGCGAACCTGCATGCCGGCGACATCCCCCCTGGCCTTTGCCAGCGCGTCTCGCAGGCGATCCACAGCCTCCTTGGACGTCTGGTGCCGCCTCGTCTCGCACGCGTGGTGAAACGGCTCGTGCCTCTTGGCCTCCCTGATCTTGCAGTCCGAGAACATGGCCAGCGTGCGCTTTCTCGCCTCCTCGTCGTCAGGCCGTGCCCACGAGATCTCAAAGATTGCCCTGACCATCTCGGCGGCGCGCCAGAGGGGGCACCATATATCAGTATCCCGCTGTCCGGCCCCGTTGCGCGAATGGGCGCGGCTGCCCCCCGGCGGCCCAGCATCGTTATATTGCGGCCCGCGCGTGTGCCCGCGCGTGCAGGCTGCGGCGCGCGCGCCCCGCATGGCAGGCAGGGCGGGGGCCGCCGCCGGCCGCGGGGGCGCATAGGATGGACACGGTCTACCTTGACGAGGTGGAGGGCGGCTTTGAGTTCCAGGAGCTCTGCGCGGACATATTCAGGAGGCTAGGGTGGGGCAGCGTCGAGACGTTCACGACGCAGGACAAGGGCAGGGACATCGGCATAGCGACGCCCGAGGGGCAAATAGTCGTAGAGTGCAAGCACCAGCCCGGCTCCACGGTTGGGCGGCCCGTGGTCCAAAAGCTCCACTCGGCGACGATATCCTTTGGCGGGATAAAGGGAATCGTGGTCACGTCTGGCAGGTTCTCGGACGAGGCCATAGAGCATGCCAGGGGCCTCTCGCGCACGACGCCCATAGAGCTAGTTGGATGGCACGAGCTCCGCAAGCTGGCCCACAAGGCCGGAATCGCCCTGCACAGGAGCGCCGAGGGCGCCTCGCCCGTCATCTATGGGTACCGGACCGATGCCGCCGCGATGCGGCAGGACACGCTGGACAGCCTGGCCGGATACCAGAGCAGGCCGCGCAAGATCGGCGACATTGCCGGGGTGGGGAGGTGGTCGTGCGATCCGGTGTTTGCGTACAGGGTCAAGTACGACCTGGTCCAGACGTTCAGGTCATCGACGTACACGCTCAAGGAGATAAAAAAGCACGGGCACGTGATAATGATAGACGCGTCGGGCTCGAGGATGGCCGGCGGCGAGATCCATGACTTTGTGAGCAGGGCGCCGCTTGCCGACATTTCCAGGATAGTCTCGGAGGGCGGCATGGGCGACGGCGTCGACACGGCAGAGATGGCCGACAGCTTTGGCATTCCGCGCCACGAGGTCAGCCGCATCGCCGAGGACATGGCCATACGCGACAACACGAGCGTCGTAAAGTACAGGGGCAAGAACAACGTCACCTACAAAAAGCTCTGCACGCCGAGCCGCAAGAGCGTCAGGATTGTGGACATTAGACAGGTCGTCATAGCGACGTATGCCGTGAGGGTCTCGGTCCTGGGCAGGGAGATCACGCGCAAGGTGATAAACAACACAGAGTCGACGAGGTTTGTCGACGGCGGCATACCGTGCACGACGTGCGGCCGGCGCATTGGAGCAGGCGCGCGGCGAGGCGGGCAGGCGTGCAACGCGTGCGGCCGCCTGACGCACGCGAGGCGCATGTTTCGCTCTTGCGGGTTTTCGTGCAAGGCGTGCTCCAAGACGGTCTGCCCGGAATGCACGGTGACGACAAGGAGGCTCGTGCTGTTCAAGAGGAGGCTCTGCGGCGCGTGCGCATCACACAAGGAGGCCGGCGGTGACGAGCGCGCCGGCGAGGCGCGCAAAGGCGACGGTCCGGCGCATCGCGGGGACTAGGGCCGCGGCGTCCGCGCCGGCGCGCCAGAGTCGCCTCGCCGCCGAGGCCGCAAGGGGCAGCGCGCCGAGCGCCGCCGCGCATGCCGGCGGCAGCGCGCCGAGGGCCACGGACACGGCGAGCGCGGCCCCAAAGGCGGCGACGAGGGCCGCATATGCGTACGAGGCGGCGGCCGGCCCGACGACTACGACTAGCGTGCGCCGGCCCCCCTCCCTGTCGGCGTCGCGGTCGGGAAACGACGTCGCGAGGAGCACGATCGACGAGAGTGTCCCGACGCACACGCCGGCGGCGA
>RHFA01000004.1 GCA_003724275.1 Thaumarchaeota archaeon S13 | reverse complement strand
ATTTGAGTGCAAGTGGCCAGTGGGCACGTACTTGATTCCGGAGCGCATAGAGGCCGGCGAGGAGTTTAAGGTGTCGTGGTCGTACTCTTGGGATCCGCAGGACGTCAGGGCGGCGGTCGCGGAGGCCGAGGGCGCCCCGGACGGCCACTATAAGGTTCCTGGCGAGGCCGCCGACACGCCGCCTCCGGGGTACGCCGGCAGCGCAGTCACGCTGCGACTGCCGCACGAGCTCGAGGTCGTCGGCTGGAAGGAGGCCGGCCTCGATCGCGAGATGCTGTGGACGGACCACTATGGCCGCACAATGTACGAGTACACGGGAACCAACGCGTACGCCGCGGCGGGGAGGCACGGCGCGTCCATAACCGTCAGGCTCGCGGGCGATGGAGTGTTCTACCCCGTGACCATGCTGTCAGTTGACCTGGGTCTCTCGGTCTCGGACAGCCCACCCATGACGCTGTTTGCGGTGCGCGACGAATCGGGGGTGGTGCTGTCAGGCGAGCGCCCCAGCGCGGCCGGAGCGGCGGGCGCTGCGGGCACGGTCGACGAACACCCGCACCGCCAGTCGCTAAAGCTGCCCAAGCCCCATGTCAAGGCGACCGGCGTTCCGGCCGGAGCGGCGGGCGCTGCGGGAGCCAGCGAGACGTACGTCTATGGGTACCTCCAGTACAGCGACCGCACGGGCGTCAGCAGGCCTGCCGTGGGCGTGCGGGCGTGCGTCTACGACGTGGGCGCAACGGCAAGCGACCTGACCCTGCTCCGGGAAGGGGCCGCGTGCGCGCAGACGGCCGGGGACGGCTTTTACGGAATTGCCGTCCCGCGCGAGGATCCCGACGGTGACGGCGACGCCGACATACTCGTGAGGTTTACCACGGAGAGCGGGGCAGTAACGACAAGGACGGGGGGCGCAGTGGAGGGATTTGGTCCAGCGTACCTCTATGACCAGAGGGGGCCAGAGGCGCCGCTTGGCGCGACCCTCGCCATGGGGAGCGCAATCGTGCCGGACACCGTCCCCTTTAGTTTCGCCCTTGGTGTCCATGCGCCGATCTGGGAGGCGCACAGGTATTTTGTGGACACGTTCGGCTATGACGTGCCCCATGTCACCGTTGTGAATGATCAGATTCGTGGGGGATACTATCGTCCGTATACCCGGAATGTCCACATGCCCGTGTATCCGGACTCTGGCGGGTACCATCCTGATTGGGTCGCCCTTCACGAGTATGGACACCACATATTGCACATATTGGTAGGCAGGCTTCCTGTAGAGTGTAGGATCCATAATTTTCACCTACGGACTTCAGATCTGTGTGCGTTTGACGAGGGGTGGGCATCCTTTGTCCCAGCCGTGGTGTCTGGCGATCCCAACACGGAGGTAGGCCCAACATTCGAGTGGAATCTAGAGCGGGCAGAATCGCTCCATGGCGCGTTGGGGGACCTGCCCGCCCGTGGCTCTGATGTGGAGGGAACCGTGATGGCCATATTGTGGGACATTTACGACGGGCACGGCTCAGAGTCCGCAGACGACATCGACTCGAAAATCCAGCTCGTTTGGGACGTTCTGAGGGATGCGCCAGAGCGAGGCGAGCGTTATTCTTCCATGTCAATACGCGACTTTGCTGACGACTGGGATGACGCGGGGTACCCTAGCCTGGATGGCGTGCTGGGGCACAACGGAGTCCACGTTCACGGCGGAGCCACGATGCAGGTGCTGCTGGGATCGGGCGCCGCAGGCGTGGGCGACGCCGCGGTGCTGGCCACGGCGGGGCAGGTGATCAGGGTGGCCGTGCGAGCCCAGGATGGAGAGAGGCCGTCCATATCGTTCTATGGCGGGGCTGCGGCACCCATGAGCCAGCTCGCGGGCGGCTGGTGGGCAGGAGACCATACGGTCACGCGCACCACGCCAAACGGGCCAGTGAGGTTTGTTGTTAGCGTCGGCGGTGCAGCCACGCACACCCTGCACGACGTCAACCCGGCCTCGAGGGTTACAGTGGACAGGACGGCGCCGCCGGCGCCTACAGCGGAGTTCACCGCGCCTGACACCATAGCCCTGGCGTTCCTGGAGCCCCTCGCGCCTTTCGAGGATGGCGCATTTGCGGTTATCCCGCCCAGTGGCAGCGCCCCGTCTGTGCGCGCGTCGCTTGCGAGGCCCGCCCATATCGGCCTCTCGGGGGACGGCAGAACCCACGTCCGACTGTCCCTGGAGCCGGCGGCCTCGGCCGGGGGTGAGTGGCGCGTCTCAATACCGGCATCGGTCACAGACGCGGCTGGCAACGCGTACGCGGGGGGCGACGTGGCGGTAGGCTTTGGGGCGGACTCTGACCCGCCCACGTTCTCGGCAAGGCGTGTCGGGGACATGCACATAGCGGTGGAGTTCAACGAGGATATCCGGCCCGGGGAATGGCAGCCGAGGATTCAGAGGCACTTTGTGCTTGCGAGTTCAGGGGCGCCCGGCAGCAGCATCAGCCCGTGGCTCGCCTACCATGACTGGCCCAACCGCAGGGTCACGCTAGTGTTTGCGGAGAATGTCTTTGCTGGCACCCTCACGTTCTCGGACGCGGACGGCGCGGGCCCGGTTGAGGACGCGCTCGGGAACAGGCTTGCTGACGGAACTAGCGCCCCGGTAAGCGATGTCATATTCCCCGCGTTCCGTGTGCTACAGCGCGGTTCCGATGACTACGTAACGGTGGTGTGGGACAAACGCGTATTCGGGACCACCAGCGTCTCTGAATGGACGGTCAACGGGGAGAATCCCGCAGGGTTTGGGAGGAA
>RHFA01000146.1 GCA_003724275.1 Thaumarchaeota archaeon S13 | reverse complement strand
GGCAGGCGCCGCGCGGGCCGCCGTCCTTAAATTGAGAGGCGCGCGGGGGCGGCCCGTGGCGAGCGCGCGCAGGCGCCCGGCGGCGAGGCCGGCGGGGCGGTCCAGGGCAAGGGAGGCGTATGCGCGCGTCTTTGGCGCGCTGCGCGACCACAGCCGCCTCTTCTCGGAGGCCATACCGCTCATAGCCAGCGAGAACATACCCTCGCCGGCCGTGCGCGAGGCCCTCCTCTCGGACTTTGGCAACCGCTACGCCGAGGGCTGGCCGGGAGAGCGCGTCTATGCGGGCTGTGAGCACATCGACAGGGTCGAGGTCGAGTGCATGGGCCTGGCCAGGCGCCTCTTCAGGGCGGGGTTTGCCGACGTGCGGCCCACGTCTGGCGTCGTGGCAAACCTCGCCATATACTCGGCGTTCAGCGATCCCGGCGACGTGATGATCGCGCCGTCGATCCCGGCGGGAGGCCACATATCGCACGGCAAGCGCGAGCACGCCGGCACGGCGGGCCTCGTGCACGGCCTGGACATCGAGTTTTACCCCTTTGACGCCGACGAGATGGCCATCGACGTCGACGCGACAAAGAAAAAGGTCCGCGCGCTCAAGGCCGCGCGCCGCCTGCCAAAGATCGCAATGCTGGGCGGGTCGCTCTTTCTCTTTCCGCACCCCGTCGCCGAGCTCTCCGGGTTTTTCAGGTCGCGCAAGGTCCACGTAAACTATGACGCAGCGCATGTCGCCGGCCTCATCGCCGGAGGCAAGTTCCAGGATCCCCTGCGCGAGGGGGCCGACACGATGACGCTCAGCACGCACAAGACGCTCTTTGGGCCGCAGGGCGGCCTCGTCCTGGGCTCAAAATCGCATGCCGAGGCCATAAAGCGGGCCGTCTTTCCGGGCCTGACGAGCAGCCACCACATACACCACATGGCCGCAAAGGCCGTCGCGTTTGCGGAGGCAATAGAGTTTGGGCGCAAGTACGCCGCGCAGGTCGTCTCCAACGCCAGGCGCCTCGCCGAGGAGCTCAGCTCGCAGGGCCTGCGCGTGCTCGGCGAGAGGCGCGGGTTTACAGAGTCGCACCAGGTCGCCGTCGACGTCTGGGACCACGCCGACGGCGGCGCCGTCGAGCGGGCCCTGGAGCGGGCCAACATTATCGTGAACCGGCAGCTCATACCGGGCGACATACGCGCGGGCCGCAACTATATGAAGCCCGGCGGCATACGCCTCGGCGTCTCCGAGGTCACGCGCCTGGGGATGCGCGGCGGCGAGATGGCCGAGATCGCCAGGCTCATAAGGTCCGTCATTGTGGACGGGGCAGACGCGGCGAGGACAAGGCGCGCCGCGCGCGAGCTGCGCAAGGGCCACCAGCGGGCCCGCTACTGCTTTGAGGGCAGGCGCGGCGCCTATGACTATGTCAGGCTGCGCTAGGCATAGTCGCCCATGACCGTCTGGCTGCCGCCGCCGTCCCCAAAGACCATCTCTATCTCGCGGGCCATGGTCCGGATGCGCCCGCGCTGGTAGGCTCCCACGTCGTACTCCTCGACGAGGCGCGTGGCCATCTTGAGGTACTTTGAGACAGACGCGCGCGTTATCGTCGCCGTCAGCGCGTTCTCGCACCTGCCCCCGCCGGCCGTGCCCGTGCAGGCGCCCGAGAGCGGGATGCGGCGGTACTTTGCGCCGCATCTCGTGCAGCGGAACTCTTGCGTCGCGTACGCGCGCAGGTTGCCGACGAGGTCGGGCACGAGGTGCGTAGATATGACGTTGGAGACGATCTCGGCGGTGTCCACGGCGTTGATCTTGTCGGCGACGCGTATCTGCAGCTCGAGCTTGTCGTCCATGGAACCGAGCGCAGAGTAGGCGCTGCGCCGCCCCGACGCGGACAGCGAGGACGTCTCGTGCGTGTACCCATACCCCTCGTACGCGCCTCCGGCCTCGAGGCGAGACTTGACCGTCTCTACGCATTTCACGTCCGTCGCCTTTGGGCCGGAGAGCGTCGCCTCAAAGAACTCGAGCGGCAGGCGCCTGACGACCTCGAGGTTGTGGGCCTGCGACTGGGCCTCCTGCGGGAGGACGTACGGCTGTATGAGCAGCGGCGCGTCCATGAGCCCCCCGATCCTGTCCGAGAGGAACTCGCGCGAAAAGTTGAGAAACACGTCAAGGAGCATCATCAGCGCGTCGGCGTCGCCGTCGGCGTCGCGCCTCTTGGCCGAGTGCCAGTTGGGGGTCCCGAGGCAGACGTGCGTGCCGGCGAGGCCGATGACGCGCGTGACGATGCCCACTGACGTGTGCGGCGCGAGGCCCACGACGAGGTGGCCCACGAGGTCCTCGGGCCGCCTCGCGCCATAGTATGGGGCCACGCCGTAGAGGCGCTCTAGCTCGTCGTCGACATACCTGCACGCGCCGAGGAGGTACTCGGCGGCGCCGGCGGGTATGATCGCGTCCTGCGTGAACATCTCGACGACCTGCGAGGCCTCCTCGAGGGGCCGCCCGTCAATGTCGGTTTCATAGCCGAGCTCGCGCAGGCGCGGGGGCTCCACGCCGATCCACGCCGGCCTAAAGTGCGTGAGCGGCGCGTTTGTCGCCTCGTACCTCACGGTCCCGTCCTTGAAGGCATAGAGGCCGTGGGCCTGCCGCAGGAGGCCCTTCTCGATGGGCTCGGCGACCCTGCCCTGCCCGACGAGGCCCCTGACGCCCTTGAGCGGCTCGCGTGCCCTGACCCTGACGCGCTCCTGCGCGGCGGCGAGGGCCGGCCCGAGGGCATAGCGGCGGTGCGAGTGCGAGACGGCCCTGCGATCGCAGCGTTCGCACGAGCCCCCCGCCGGGACGGCGGCCCCGCACCGCGGGCACTTTGCCGAGACGGCCGTCGTGCCTCCGCACGCGCACCTTGCCGCGATGGAGGCCTCGCCGCACTCGGCGCACGTCCTGTCAGAGAGGTCCGCAAAGAACTCGGCCTTTGCGGCGGCGGCCTTTGCGAGGCTGCGCTGCGGCCCGCCGTCCTCGCCGACCGGAAAGAGGAGGTGGGCCGGCGGCTTCATCTTGCGCGCGGCGGCCTTTTCGGGCCTGCCCACGCGCACGGCGACGGACGTCGAGAACTTTGGGCGGACCTCCACGCCCGAGGCCGCCGAGATCGCCTCGACGGTGCCGCCGGCGGCCCGCGCGTCGGGGCGGGCCCCAAAGAGGAGGGCCTCGAATATCTCGGCCTCCTCGCCGTCGAGCACGCACGAGGCCCCCTCGGCCCTGTGGGGAACCGCGAGGCGCTCTAGCGTCTCCTTTGCGGAGGCGCCGTACGCGATGCGGCCGCCCTCGCGCGACTCTGGCGAGAGGAGGGCGTCTAGCTCGCCGGCCGAGATCTCGTCCCAATAGTGGAGGTGCGCGGGGTGGAGGGGCACGCCGCACGACCTCGAGATCTCCAGGGCCCGCGCCGCCGAGGGCCGGCCCCCGGCGAGTATCTCGCCGGCCGGCCCCTCGCCGAGCCTGGCCCGCAGGTCTGCTGCCCACCACTCCTCGACGTACCCCGAGGGCGGCATTGTCGCGCCGTTCTCGACAAAGTCGCCAAACGAGACGAGGAGGTCGCCGAGGTGGAGCACCTCCTCGACTGCGCCCCTGATCGAGGCGGCGTGCGCGGCGTCGCGGACCCTGACGACGTCGCCGCCGCGGAGGCGGACCGTCGGGGCGTCTATCGAGTCGACAAAGGCGACCGTCGCGCCCTTGCCGGGCACGTCCGTCTTTACCTGCGTGCCGACGGCGACGACGTGCTCGAGGAGCTCGGCGACGGCGGGGTGCATGCCCACCGACGTGAACCCCGTGTTGCACGCGCGCCCGTAGCGCAGGCGAAACCCGCCGAGCGTTCCGGCCTTTGAGAGGACCGAGCGGCCCGTGATGACCTCGCGCATCCGCTTTGACGCCGCCGTGTCGTCGTCGTCGCCCTCGGCGCGCTTTGGCGTGGCGCCCTCGAGGCCGCCGAGCCACTCCCACCCGGATATGCCATAGCGCTCGACGCGCTGGAGGAGCTTTTTGGAGCGGCCGATGAGGCCGTCGTTGAGGACGCGCAGCGCGCCGCCGCGCACGCGGTCGGTCCTTATGCGGGCCATGCCCTTGTGGTTGACGACCTCGTAGGGGTCCGTGTCCACGCCGTCGAGGCAGACGGGGAGGCTCGATATCACCGTTATGATGTCCGCGTCGGTCACGCGGTACTGAAAGTTCGAGGCCTCGCGCTCGTATATGCGCAGCTCCTCGACAAAGCGGCCCGGCTCGTCGTCAAACGAGGAGGCCCTGTACCTGCCCAGGCCGGCGGCCTGCCGGACGTGGTCGGCTATGAGCATCGTGACGGCCGACTCTGTGCCCCCCGCGGACCTCATCGGGCCGGCTATGGACAGCGAGAGGTACTCTGAGCCGTCGCGGTTCTCGCCCATCGAGACCTCGGCGATGCCCTGCAGGGGCGCTATCGTGACTCCCTCGGTCACCGTGGCCAGGCCCACCCTGACGGCCCTGTCGAGGCGCTCGAGCGTGGACGAGCCGCCCGGCATGTGGGCCCCGAGGGCGATCTCGCGGGCGATCGTGAGGGCCGCGCGCTCCTTGCCCTCCTCCTCGAGGAGGCCCCGCAGGCGCGAGGCGACGTCGACCTCGAGCATCTTTGAGACGCGGTCGGCCAGGTCAAAGGCCAAAAGGGCGTCTATCTTGGGCGTCGAGTCGGCCAGCGTGGCTTTTGCCTCCCTGGCCCTCTCGAGTGCCCTCTCGGTGCCGGCGCGCAGCGACGCATAGTAGGCGCGGTGGCGCGGCGGCATCTCGACGCCGTCGAGGAGGGCCTCGGCGCTAGGCACCGCGGCGCCCCCCGCGCAGCGCGCGCGTGATCGCCGAGAGGCGGCGCAGGCCTGCGGCCCCCGAGCCCTCCAGGAGCGTCCCGACGACGAGCGCGTCGGCGCCGGCGCCGGCCAGCGACCTCGCCGTCCTCGCGTCGCGGATCCCGCCGCCGACGATCAGCGTCCCGTCAAACGCGGCCCTCACGGCGCGGACCATCTCGGCGCTGACTGGGGCCTCGGCCCCCGAGCCGGCCTCGAGGTAGACGAGGCGCATGCCCAAAAAGCGCGCGGCCAGCGCGTACGCCGCGGCGATGCGCGGCTTTGAGCGCGGTATGCCGCGCGCGGCCCCGACAAACCACGCCGACGTCCCCTCTCCGACCACGAGGTACGCCGTCGGCAGCGCCTCGAGGCCAAACTTTAGGACGCTCGGCGCGCCGAGGGCCTGGGCCTGCGTGATAAAGTAGGGGTTCTCCGAGTTCATCAGGGAGCTAAAGAGTATCGCGTCGGCCTGCGGGACGACGCCGGTGACGTTGCCGGGAAAGAGTATCACGGGAAGGCGCGTTGCGGCCTTTATCGCGCCGACGGCCTGGGCCATCCCGATCTGGTCGGTCGCCGAGGAGCCGCCGACGAGTATGGCCGAGGCGCCGGCGCGCTCGGCCCCGGCGGCGAGGCGCGCAGAGTCCCCGTCCCCGGAGGACTCAGAGTCCACAAGCACTAGAACCGCCGCGCGCCTTTGCCTCGCCTCGGAGGCGAGGTAGCGCTCGATCCGCCCGGCCGCCATCTCGGCGCGCCGCCCGCGGCGCTCTGCTTTAAAGTCTAGTTCGCCCGCCGGGCCGGGAGCCAGGCCGGCCTCGCGGGGCGCGGCGGGGGCGGGCGCCCGGGTGGCCGCTCAAGGTTTAATTGGCCCTAGTCATATCGTTTTGTATAGCTTTGAGCGACCCAGAGGCGGACGAGTTTAACGGCATTGTCAGGCATATCATAAAAAAATCCCTGTTTACAGAGCGCCAGGTTGAAATTATTCTAAGACAGCGGCGCCGCCTGGGGCCCGGACTAGGCATAAGCCGGGGCGCGTATTACAGGCAGGCCGCTCAGTCCAGGGAAAAGATTGAGCGCCTCTACTATACGGTCAGCCTCCTCCAGGGTTTGGGCGTTCTGGAGTCACGTGACATTGGTGTGATGTCTGATCTTGCCGAAAAGATCGGGGAGCTTAAAAGTAGTGATGTTCCGCCTGATCGTGAGGTGGACATCACGTCGGTTCTAGACAAGATCGTCTCACAGGCGTGTAAAACGTGATTTTGGGGTGATTTTGTGCTTGCGCCGTGTGTGATTTTGGGGTGATTTAATTCGCCAAATTGTGAATAAATGTTATTCAATCACAATATATCACAGTGTCTTTGTCGCCGGCGCGATGCAGGTCGAGATACCCGATCCGCCCGTCCTCCTGAGCCTGGCCACGGCGTTTGTGCTGGGCGTCCTTGCCCTAGTTATATACAACAAGGTCGGCTCACGCGTGGGCGGCGGGGGCGGGAAGCGTTCCTCACACCTAGACGAGTACGAGCGCCAGCTTGTAGAGATGAAGATCCGGCTTGACGCCATGGAGGTGGGCGCGCCGCAGGCAGACGTGATACCCACATCACAGTTGAGTGATGTTGAGGTCACGGGCGCGCCAAACGAGGCCGAAATGGCTCAAAAAGAGGCCAAAATCACGCCTAAACCCCCAGAGTCGGCCGCGCCTGCCCCAAGTGATGCTAATCACGCCGTATATCACAACGCAACAGAGCGCGTGTTGCGCATGGTCACAAACGAGGCAAAGACGTCACGTGCCATTCAGGCGAGCCTGGGAAAGAGCAGAGAGCACACGGCGCGCCTCCTCAAAAAACTCTACGACGCGGGACTCGTCCAGAGAAGCGCCGGTTCGCGCCCATACGCCTACAAGATCACAGAGGCCGGCCGGAAAAGGCTAGAGGCCGCCGGAAAAGGCGGCTAGCGCCCCCCGGCCGCCGCCGTGGTTTTTTGGGAGGCGGTGCCTGTGGGCTGTGCGCCGCTTTTGAGCCAGTTTGGGGCTCGGCGGCTGCGGGCTGTTAATGTTTTATTAATTTAATATTCTATAATTTATTGATTTAATGTTTTAGTGAAATATAGTTTGTGTGTTTTTGTGATTTATATTATCATTAAAATTCCCGCCGCCCTGTGATAGTCAAGATCACCGCAGCGGGAACCATCACAATCCCAAAGCAGTTCAGGCGATACATGGGCGTCAGGCGTGGCGACTATGTAAAGGTCGAGCTGGAGGGGGATCGCCTGGTCGTGACTAAGGCCGTGGTGTCCTAGGAGCGCCGGGCGCAGGCATGGCCGCGCCGGCGGCCATCCTATACGACCACTCGCGCCCCCGCCTCTCCCTATAGAGGCGGCCCCGCTCGGCAAAGCGCGCCAGATATGTGGAGATTACGCTTAGTTTTATGGGCAGGCGATACTCGTCCTCATACTTTTCGAGTATGTCCGAGGAGGTAAAGTTGCCCAGTGGGTAGTTTCTGTCGACTGTGCCCCATATGCGGCCCCCCACCGTGTCTGGCGCCTGGCCGGCCTCTGGGGACTCTATGTCGATAATGTTCATCAGCTCAAAGATCTTTCTGACCTTTTCCTGGGTGAACGAGCCCGAGATGGTGGTGTGGTATCTCGTGCCCTCCCCGTCCTCGACGTCTATGGAGACCTTTTTCCTGCCCATGGAGCCCGCCTCGAAAAACCACTCACAATTGAACTGATCCGCTGAAAGATGTTAACTAGTTGCGTTGTTAATTTTACGCGCATGGGTCAGGCGTGGGCTGCTCCCCCTCGTTCACAGGCGTGGGGTGGGGTTTGGGGGGCTGGAGGCCATATTTCACGCCTAGAGTGGAAATAAGGGGGTCAAATCGGCCTGTTAACCCTGTTAAGGCCGACATTCACGCCTAGAGTGGAAATAAGGGGGTCAAATCGGCCTTTTTGGCCTCCACCCTCACACCTCCTTAACAGGGAGTGAACGGCCTGGTGGTGAGGGTGTGGGGAGGCCGGTGGGTGAGGCCCACACACCACCATTTCCACTCTATTTTCTTTCAAATTTTTCTTAAAAATCAAGATCATCTCAATAAATGAGTGATATGGAAGGGAAAAGGGAGAAAGAGTGGAAAGGGAGGTGTGGGGGGAGGATCGCATAAACGATCCGATTTGTGAACTTTAGTTAACGGATCATTTCAAGTGATGGGCATGTGAGCCCCAGCCCTGGGATGAGCACGGTGACGGTGGATCCAGTAGATCGCCTCCTAGAGGAGGCCACGACTGGCGCCTCGATCATAAAGAACAGGGCCGCCCTCCGGTTTGACTACATGCCGCGCGTCATCAAGCACAGGGATGACGAGCAGGAGCAGGTCGCCCAGACGCTCCTTCCAGTCCTAAAGGGGTCAAGGCCGTCAAACCTCCTCGTGTATGGGAGGCCGGGGACGGGCAAGACGCTCGTCGTGAGGAGGGTGCTCGTAAAGGTCCAGGCAAAGGCCGCAGGCGGCGGCTTTCCAATCCGCCTAGTGTATGCAAACTCTAAAAACGAGACGACATTGTATGGGCTCCTTGTCAGCTTTGGCAGGCAGCTTGGCCTCAACGAAAAGAGGATACCCTCAACTGGCCTCTCGATAAGCGAGGTGTTTAGGAGGCTCGTCAACGAGATAAAAGAGAGGTCGATCAATGCGGTCTTTGTCATTGACGAGATAGACCATCTTGCGAGGATTACGTCAAGGTCGCACAAGGACATACTCTACCAGATGACCAGGGCAAACGAGCGCCTCGGCGACGGCTCTCTTACATTGGTGGGCATATCCAACGACCTGGCCTTCAAGGACGGCCTGGATCCCAGGGTGATCAGCAGCCTCGGCGAGGAGGAGATTGTGTTTGCGAGCTATACGACGGGGCAGATACGCCTCATACTCGAGGAGCGCGTCGCCGACTCGCTAGAGCGCACAGACGCCGCCGAGCCGGCGGCCCTCAACCTCTGCGCGGCGATGGCCGGCAGCGAGCATGGGGACGCAAGGCGCGCGATCGACACGCTGAGGGTCGCCGCCGAGGCCGCCGAGCGAGAGGGGGCCGCGTCGATCACGCCAGGCCACGTGCGCGCCGCCGCCGCAAAGATGGAGGAGAGAAAGGAGATCGCCGCGCTGCGCTCGTACCCCCTCCACGAAAAGCTCCTGGTCATCGCCGTCATGCGCTCGCCGGGGGCCTCCACGGGCGAGGTCTATGCGGCGTACCGCGACCTCTGCAGGCGCACGGGCCAGCGCAGCCTCACGCAGAGGCGCGCCACGCAGATGCTCAGCGAGGTCGAGATGTCCGGCATCGTCTCGGGGAGGATTACGCACCAGGGGATGCACGGGAGGACGAAAAAGTTCAGGCTCCTCGTGGCCGCCGAGACGGTCAGCGAGGCCCTCGGCGAGGACCTCGCGCTCTCCGAGCTCCTCTAGGCAAAGTCGCGCTGCACGGGGGCCAGCGTCTTTAGGTTGACGACTATGGCGCGGCCCACGGTCGGCTCGATGCCCAGGCCCGCCTGGAAGGGCGTCTGGCCCTGCCACGTGCCCGAGTTGACCATGAGAACCCCCCTGTACTGCTCGGCGCCCACGACGTGGACGTGGCCGGCGTGAAAGATGTCCGGCGCCTCGCCCACGACGAGCATGTCCTCGGACTCGGGGGCCAGCGGCGTGCCCCCGCCGTATATCGGGCAGAGGTGCCTGGCGCGCAGGAGGAACTTCATCACGCCGGCGGGCCGGTCATAGCTGAGGCCGGGGGCCACCTTTACGACGTCATCGACGCTCTGGCCGTGGAACATGAGCACGCGGACGCCGTTGAGGAGGACGGTCGCGGGGTTGCCGACCATCTCGACGTTTGGCCTGCCCCACAGGCCCGGCGCGAGCTCGCGCGGGATCGCCGGCTGCGGGAGGGCGCGGCGGCCGGGGTCGTGGTTGCCCGGGGATATGACCACCCTTATGCGCTCCGGGATTTGCGCGACGAGCTCGTCGAGGCGCGCGAGCTGCTCCTCGACGGTCTGCAGGACGAGCTCGCGGTCCTGGTTTGGGTATATGCCCACGCCGTCGACGACGTCGCCGCAGACCAGGACATACCCGACGCGCGACGCCACGGCGTCCGCGCCGTTGAGCCACTCGAGGAGGCGCCCAAAGGCGGCCTCGTCAAAGTAGCGGCTCCCGACATGCAGGTCGGAGAGGAGGACCGCGTGGACCTCGACGCCCGATGTCCGCGGGCTGTGCCCCGAGACGTCGGGGACCGATATCTCGCGCGCGACGAGGCCGCCGTCGCGCGCGGCCCCGAGCCTCACCATGACGAACTGGTCGTTTACGAGCGAGGCGGCCGCCTCGCGCGCGGCGTCGTCGTACACGGCAAGCTCCAGGGTTCCCGTGGGATCCTCGATGACAAGGCGGTCAGACCTCCCAGCGCCGACCCTGCGCTCGGTGACGAGGCCGCATGCGTGCGCGCCCTCCTCGGGCCTCGCGCCGGCCAGGTCGGCGGCGTGCCTGATCGATCGCGCCTCGGGCCGCCCCGAGACGAGCGCGCGCATCTTTTCAAAGCGGCTCGCAAAGAGCGCGCCAAACCCCCCGACGCCCTCGGCCGAGGCGGTCCTGCCCGTGGGGTCATCGAGCGTCTCGTACGCGTTCTCAAAGGGCTCGTCGGCCGGCGCGATCCCCAGGGCCGCGGCGACGTCGCCGCCGCTTATCGTGCGGCCCCCCTCGCGCTCCCTCGTGCGGATCGCCTCGCGGATCGCGCGCGCGACGGACTCGGGGTCGGCCGACTCGAGGGCGCGGATCGCCTCGGGGTGGACCTGGAACCCGCGCCTCAGGGCCAGCTGCAGCGCAGCCGGGATCTCGCCGCCCATGGCCACGGCGCGCCCGGGGCCTTTTAATTAACGTGACCGGCGAGGCAGGCCGCGGCAAGCCCTTATAGCGCGGGCGCCCCGGGCGCCGCGCCGTTGGCGAGGATTACGGTTGAGGGGGACACGGTGGCCATCGACGGCGTCGCCCTCAAGAGCGCCGAGATTGCAGGCGCGTTTGGCGAGGTGCCAGAGGCCGAGCGCGAGGACTTTTTGAAGAACGCCGTGCTCATGGGCATCCTCGCGCGCAACGCGACGACTGACAGGTTCAAGGTGGCAGAGCTGGCCACGGAGATCCGCAGGATCGTGTCCGGCACGGAGACCAGCGTCGACAAGATCAAGTCAGAGCTGGAGGCAAAGGTCGAGGAACTGCTAAAGGCTGCCCTGGCCAGCATCCACAGCATGGCCATGTCGGCAGAGCAAAAGGAGGCCCAGCGCAAGGAGGTGGAGGGCATAAAGTCGCGCACGTCGCAAGCCGGCAGGGACTATGAGCAGGCCGTCTGTGACGAGCTGTCAGAGATCGCCTCCGTGTACGGCGCCCACTCCGAAAATGTGGGGGACGTGGACGGCAAGTCCGGGAAAAAGGGCGACTGCCTTATACAGTTTGACGAGGGGCTCGTCGTATTCGAGGTCAAGAAGGGCACAGAGCCGGACGCCGACGGGAAAAGAAAGCGGTTCACAATACGAGAGGTCAAGGCCGAGCTTATTGAGGCCGTAAAGAACCGCGGGGCAGACTATGGCGTGTTTGTGACCAGGGACGTCGCAAGCCTGCCAAAGGAGATCCACACAATCGGCGCGGTTGGCGGCGGCCAATACATGGCGTGCGGGCTTGAGGACGACGGAAACCCCCTGCCCAGGATCCTCCAAATAGTCTGCCAGGTGGCTCGCATACGAATGGCCGCCCAAAGCTCACAGTCCCCAGCCATCAATGCCGCGCGGATCGAAACGTCGTGCACGCAGGCCCAGGACGCGCTAAATGACACCATTAAAATCTGCAAGAACATACAGGCCGCAACCACCCGGATGGAAGGCGAGACGCTCAAGAGGGTGGAGGGCTCCCTGCGCGAAATCCTGGCTGCCCTGGCGCCGGCGGGCGGGCCCGGACGGGCCGCCTAGCGCCGCCCCGG
>RHFA01000037.1 GCA_003724275.1 Thaumarchaeota archaeon S13 | reverse complement strand
GCGGCCGACCTTGCCGACGAGCCGGCCCCTGCGGCCGACCTTGCCGACGAGCCGGCCCCTGCGGCCGACGAGACGCCGGCGCCCGCACCAGCATACGGCGAGACTGACTCGCACCTCTTTGCGATAAAGACCACGGGAGGGCAGGAAAAGGTCGTGATGAACATGCTCGAGGCAAAGACGCGCCTGGGCAAGCTCGGCATCCAGTCCGTCCTGCTTGTCGACAACCTCAAGGGGTATGTCGTCATCGAGGCCTCTGACCCAAACCTCGCGTACGGGGCGATCGACGGCGTCAGGCACATACGCGGCCAGCTGCGCGGCGAGCTGGCCTTTGGGGACATTGAGGGCTACCTCGTAAAGCGCTCGTCGGCCTCGCAGCTCGCAGTGGACGCGACAGTCGAGATAACGGGCGGCCCGTTCAAGGGCATGAAGGCCACGGTCTCACGCATTGACGCCGAAAAGGAGGAGGCCACCGTGGTTCTGCTCGACGCGGCATACCAGCTCCCCGTGACCGTGGACGCCAACTATCTCAAGCCCGTCAAGGCCGCCTGACGCGGGGCAAGGGTTTAATTTGAAGCGCGGTTCGCGCGCGGAGCGTTGGAGGACGAGCTGGCATCGCTCTTTTCGCTGGGAGACGACTCTGCGCTGCTCACGCTGGTGTGGATACTGCCGGTGATCATACTCATCTTTTACGGCCAGAGGATACAGCTATACATCACGTCAGGGGAGATTGGCAAAAAGATAGGCAAGCTTGACGAGTATGCTACCGAGTCGCGCGACGAGCTTCTGCGGAGCGCGCGCGGCATGCTAGAGCCGGGATTCGAGGACAGGCTAGAGCGGATCATAGACTATTTCACCATAGTGCCGGTGGACATGGATCCCGCAGGGATGGTCGAGAGGGTCAGGCACGTGGTCCGCTCGCGCGAAGATTCCACGCGCGCGCACATCGAGTCGATGGCCAGCGGCCTCTCCGAGCAGGAGGTCGCGCGCGCGCAGGCCCTCGTCGAGGTCTGCGCGACACTGCGCTCGCTGCACGCAATGGTGCGGCACCTCCACCTGACGGCAAAAAAGCAGAACAACTATCCGCTCATACTGCCGCTGCAGATGATGCTGCCGTTCGTCATGGAGCAGGCCGAGGCCCTCCACGCCTCGATGGCCGCCTTTGCGCGCCCCGTCCCGGTAGGGGACGGGATCGGCCCCATGGTAGTCGGATCTATGATGTCCGGCCTCGAAAAGCGAGAGGCGGCGTTCCAGACAGTGGCCGCAGACGCCGAGCTCGACGGGCGGCGCCTCGTCCTTGTCAAGGCACGCGGCCCAATGCCGACCGTCGGGCGCCTCGAGGACGCGCTGGCCTCGCTCGTGGCCTCGTCCAGGCCAGATGTGATCGTCATGGTCGACGCGGCCCTCAAGCTCGAGGGCGAGGAGACCGGCGCGATCGCACACGGGTTTGGAGCGGCGATGGGCGGAACCGGCGCCGAGAGGGCGTCAATAGAGGCCCTGGCCACGCGCGAGGGAATCCCCGTGCACTCTGTGGTCGTCAAGGAGTCAGTCAAGGACGCGCTCTCGCCGATGCGCGAGGCGATCGCCGCCGCCGCGCCGGCCGCCGCTGATGCCGTGCGCGCGGCGGTCACAGAGAACGCGCCGCGCGGCGCGCTCGTCGCGGTCCTGGGAGTGGGCAACACGTCGGGGGTGTCACAGTGAGGCTCCCGTGGCGGCGCGGCGAGGATCCAGAGGAGCTTCTCACGTCGGTGGCCTGCGCGTCGTGCTCGCGCAGCACGGTTCGCGCGCACGCCGGGGGTGACGCCGTCTTTGGCGAGTCAAAGTGCCCGTCATGCGGGGCTGACGCGCGCATAGACAAGATATACTCTGGCAGGCCTATGCGCGAGTAGTGACAGTCGCGCCGCCGTCCTCGGCGATGAACGTGTGCTCGGCCTGCGCGACCCTCTGGCCTTCGGCCTCCACAAGGATGGGATACGCGTGGACTGCCCTTGACTTGACCAGCGTGGCGAGGAGGCGCGCGGCCTCGTCTGGCTCCCAGCGGCCAAGCCACCTGCGCGCAAAGGGGAGCATGTTAAACCTCTCCCATATGTCGTCGAGCATCTCGTTTGCGGCGGCGTCCTTTGTCCTCTTTCTTGAGACTAGCGCAAATATGTTCTTCGTGTCGCCGTCGCGCACGTACCCCTTGCCGCCAGACGTCGTGACAAACGGCTCACATGCGTACGCCGAGCCGGCGTCAAGGCGTGAGGAGCGGATCGCCCACGTGTTGGGTATGGACTTGCCCGCGTGTATAGTGTACCTGCCCAGCGAGTGGCCAGTGAGGTTTGCTATGGGCTTGCACGAGTGGCGCTTTATGACGGCGTGTATGGCGCGCCCAATGTCGCGGGTCTCGGCGCCCGCGCGCACGACGGACATGGCCTCCTCGAGGGCCTCCTCGGCTGCGGCCACGATGCCCTCGTGGTCGGGGTCGGCGTTCACCGTGACGGCCGTGTCGGCGATATACCCGTCGATGTGGGCCCCGAGGTCGACCTTTACCGTGTCCGACTCGCCAATGACTAGCGTGTCGCCCGGCTCGGCCGTATAGTGCGCGGCGACCTCGTTGATGCTCACGTTCACCGGAAAGGCGCACTCGGCGCCGCGCCGGCGGATGTCGGCCTCGACGCCCTCGCAGACCTCAAGCGCCGTCTTGCCCGCGAGGTCCATGCCGCGCACGGCCTCGCGGGCCGCCGAGGCCACCGCGCCGGCCCTGACATACTCCTCTCGCCCCACGGGCAGCCGCCGCGGGGGTCGGTATTTAACGAAAGCGCGCCGCCCCCCGT
>RHFA01000015.1 GCA_003724275.1 Thaumarchaeota archaeon S13 | reverse complement strand
CCCGCTAGTGCGGCTTTGGCTGCGGGGTCTTGGGGAACCCGCGATCAGCTAGATCCGCGTGGCGGCGCGGCGTGCGTGGCCTGCACCGCCATGACCGATCCTGCCGGCGACGCCATTAACGCATCCCACGCGTCAAGCAGCAGCAGTGGGTATGCCATGCAGAGCGCGGCCCTCCGGGCCGGAGCTCACCACCCCGGCTTGCGCCCTGCGCATCTCACGGCGCCGCGTCTCGATCTCCAACCCCAGGCCGCACCATCTGACGTTGACGCCAGAGTCGCTGACCGCCAAAGCGACGAGACAGTGCCCGGTAGGGTGCAGGGCAAGGCGTGCCCTGCCCCTGCGTGTGGCTCCAAGGCGATCGTGTGGTTCCCGATCCGGTCCACAGGGTTCATCTTGACGTCAGACACGTGCTGCCCTGCGCCGTCGGCGTGTTCGCGCACGGAAGCCACGGCGTTGTCGGTCCTGCGCAACAGAATCGCAGGAAGCGCCGGTTCCACGCAGGGCGCGCAGTGCCGCGACCCGGGAGAGGCCGCGATTCATCAGTAACGTCGGAGCCAGTCCGCCAACCATGCGCACTTGCCGCACGCTTTGCGTTATGCTGAACAGCATGGACGGCATGTCCGCCGCGCCCATGGGAACCAGGGCGAGCACGAGGAAGGCTCCACGGCTGACACACTGTGCCGTCATCACGTGCCCAGAGGAATGCGCTTGTCCTTCTCGCGTGTTGGACAAGCCTGGATCCCATGTACCCGCACCAGCGTAGCCCGTCCGTTGCTACAAGGCGCGCGCTTGCGATCTCACGCGTGCACGGACACTGGCACCGCAGCGCCGGCCGCGCCAGATGACGCGCCTGCCAGGATCAGCCAGAGCTGCCCGGGCGTCGAGCGCCGGGCAGACTCTGGCACGGCCCGAGTATACTGACGTCCAAAAGCGCACCCGCATGCCTAAGCCGCCTACAAGCCGCATACAAGCCTGCGCAGGTGGCATATCGAGCCGCCCGACACCAAAAGGCCCTCGCCGGGGACGAGCCTCATGCGCTGGCACGCAACGGGATTCTGCATCGTGGTCACCGGGGAATATGCCCGAGTCCCTCGTCGCGCCGGTCACGTCAAACACATAGGCGGTGCCGCCCCCTCGCGCCTCAGGATGCCACGGGCGGCCGGACTATGACCTTTTGGACCGCCGCCGACTCGTTTACCGACGCGTCCCTAGCAAACCACGTGACCTCGTTCTCCCCCATGCCAAACTTCCCCTCCTCCTCGTGGTACACGGCGGGGTCGG
Source organism: Thaumarchaeota archaeon S13 (assembly GCA_003724275.1). Taxonomy (GTDB): domain Archaea; phylum Thermoproteota; class Nitrososphaeria; order Nitrososphaerales; family Nitrosopumilaceae; genus JAHRAL01. The sequence goes on along the minus strand of RHFA01000015.1, from coordinate 2,408 downwards.
GATCCGCAATGTCAGTCGCTTTTGGCTTCTCCAGTCCCACTGACCAGACGCTCACGGGCACGGCAGACTCTACGACAATGTCGGGCAGCGTCTCCGGAAACGACGGTGGCGTCGTGTCATGTACAATGACGGCCTGCGTGCATGACGCGGTGAGGCCCGCGCTATTCGTGACGGTCCACCTTATGAAGCCCCAGTCGTCCACCTCTATGGGCGGGTGCGAGTGCGACAGGACGAGGCCGCCGGGGGCCCCGTCTGGCAGTATGTTGCTGTCGGCGGGCACTATGGCCGTGTGCTCGTCGCGGGCCTCGATGTACTTGGGAACCCTTGAGGACGTGCATTCTGGGGGCTCGGCGTCCCCGGCGTCCTCGGGCGCCTTGCGGACTATGACCTTTTGGTCTGCGAACGACGTGTTTGTCCAAAAGTCAGTTGCTATCCACGTCACCGTGTTCTCGCCCACGCTAAACGTTCCCGTCTCCTCGTGGTACACCTGGTGCTCGCTGCCCGCAATGTCCGTGACCTCTGGAGGCACAAGCGTGACTGACGAGACGCTCACTGGCACCGCAGAGGCGACGAGGATGTCGGGCAGCGTCTCCGGAAACGACGGTGGCGTCCTGTCGCGCACTATAATCCTCTCCGTGCAGGTTGCCGTGTTGCCCCCGTCGTCAGCCATGGTCCAGAGTATTGTGCGGCCTTCCTCGACCTTGAACGGCCTGGCGTTCGTGGTCACGGAGAGCGAGGTGTCAGAGACGCCGTCGGGCAGCGCGTTGCTGTCGCCTGGCACTATGGTCGTGCGCGGGCCGCGGGCCTCGACGTGGGTGGGATGCCTCGGGGACACGCATCCTGGGAACACGGTGACCTCTTGCGTGTCGGCCTCTGCCCTCCCCGCCGCGTCGGTGATGGTCCAGGTTATCGTCGTCGTGCCTGTGGTGAACGCCGCCGGCGCGTCGTTTGCCATGGCAAGGTCAGTGTCGGTGACGGCCTCGACGGTCGCGATCCCATAGCTATCCATCCCGAGGGCGATGATCGGGCCCGTAGAGACGAACGTCATGTCTGCCGGCGCGCTGATGGAGACGTTGGGTATCTCGGCGCCCGCCCCGGGAGGCTGGACTGCGAGCATTGCGCAGGCCACGGCGAGCATGGCCAGCCCCGCGGTCCCCCCTAGCGCGTTCACGGCCGGCTCGCGCGGGAGACCCGCGTATAACTGTGCCGCCAGCGCACCGCGCCCACAGTGATCCGCATCCCGTTGGCCACGCACTGCGCCGTCATGCGCCTTTCCCTCCTCGTCGATCCGTGGCCAGGCCTGGCGCGCGCCGGCCGCCCCGGGACCATGCGCCCGTGCCGGAGTGTGGCGGCCATGCGGAGGGCCACGACGATCCCCTTTGGGATCCATGGCCACCTGCGTCGCCCCCCGCGCGGCCTTTTGCCGCGCCGTCGGCGCCCCCGCCCCGGGGCCGGCCCGTGCACAGCCTCGCCCATGGGCGCCAAAGGCCGCCCCTGCGCCGCCGGGCCGGGTTTCACACTTAAATAACCCCTCCGGCCCCACAGGCTCGTGAGCCCAGGGCGTGTCCTGATCATGGCGGCGGCCATACACGTTGGGCACGCAGGCGAGATCGTTCTTGATTCTGCTGGAAAGGTCGTTCACGGGGATCCCACCTCGCGGAGCAACATAGGCGTGGATCCGCGACCGTTCGGCATATTTGCGCCCTGGGAGAACGTAAAGGATGCCCTTAATATCGCGACGCCGTGATTATCTCCCCGCCGCCGCGCTCCTTCCCATAACGGCCGCGTGCGTCATCGTGTCCGCCTCGCTCTTGGGCGCAGCGCACGACCTGGCGCAGCCCCGCAGCGACGCTGACGGCTACTATGGCTCCCTGCGCATTCTCGGGTACGGGCCCGGCGACCCCCTGCCCCCGGCAGCGGCCTACAGCACGCAGTGGGGGTGGGGCACCATAGGGCACTATGCGCTGGAGGCCGCAAGGATATACGGCGCGGAAACCGACCGCTTCATACACCCGCCGGAGCTCGCCGCGGGGGTGGTGCTGCTGCACGGCGCGGCAGGGGGGGACGAGGCCCTGAGGCTGCGCCTCCCGCAAGAGACGCGCGACTCGCTGGACGGAGTGGACCCGGCAGAGATCGCGCGCGGGCTGGAGGCCCTGCGCGACGCGCTGCGGTCGGACATCGAGCTCTACGCCATGGTGCCGCGCGAGCTCCGGGAGGGGATGCTGCTGGCACTGGGGTACGACACGGCCGATCCCGGCTGCTTTCCAGTTGACGCGTGCCTGGGCGGCGTGTCCCACCAGGGCACGCCCGACTATGAGTCCTACCTGCGCGGCGCCTGGCTGCTGGAAGGCGACGACCCGCGCCTTGACAGGTTCTGCGCCCCGGCCAGCGAGGAGCTCGCCGCGCAG
>RHFA01000007.1 GCA_003724275.1 Thaumarchaeota archaeon S13 | reverse complement strand
CCGGCGGCGCCAGGCGGTGGGCTGACTGCCCGCGCGAGGCGTGCCGCTGTCCCCATTTGCGCTCGGCCCGCGGCCCGCACCGCCCTTGCCCTGGTGCGCGAGGCCCCCGGCGCGCCGCGCGCAGGATCCCCTGCCCGCCTTACCCGCAGTGCCGCCCGTCGCGGGCCTGCGGGCCGGCCTGCTCGCCCTGCCGGCCATGGCCGGCGGCCGGCGCCGGGCCATTTAAGCCAGTCGGGGCGGGTGGCCCAGGAGGCGGCCGCCAGACAGGCCCCATGCGCCAGGATGCCCGCCATGGACGGCGGCCGGCGCGCCGGCTCGCGCGCCACGGCCGCGTGGCCACAGCGCGGCGGCCATCGCCGCGGCAATCCTGGCGACAACCGGAGGGACCGCGGCGTTGCCCAGCTGCATGTACGCGCGCGTGTCCGAGACGGGCAGCCTAAACCCCGCGGGAAATCCCATGAGCAGCACGCACTCGCGCGGGGTTAGCCTGCGCGGGTTTTTGCCCCCGCCCTGCGCGACGAGTATCTCGGCGCCGTCCTTGTGGTACCTTGCGCACAGCGTCCTGGACGGCCCGCGCGGGTCGGCGACCGTGTGCCCAAACCCGCTGCCCCTGCGGCGGCTCCTTGAGGCGTGCCGCCGCAGCGCGGCCCAGGTGCCGTCGGCGAGCGTGTACCTCGGGGCCACGCCCTGCGACAGTATCCCCCCCAGCGCCGGCCCAGGCCCGCCGAGGTCGGGGAACCCAAAGTCCGCGGCACCGTGAAACGCCGCCACGAACAGGCGCTCCCTGCGCTGCGGGACGAGGGCGCTAGAGCCGACGACTGCGTGGCGCGTGGCATAGCCTAGCCCGCGCAGCGCGCCGAGCATCCCCCCGAGCGTAGAGCCGCCGGCGTGAAACGCAAGGCCCCTGACGTTCTCTAGGAGGAGCGCCGGCGGCCGCTTTTTTCGCACTATCCGCAGTATCTCAAAAAAGAGGCGGCCCTGGTCCCCGTCGGCGAGGCCGTCGGGGACCCCCATGCTGCGCCTCTTTGAGACGCCTGCCGCCGAGAACGGCTGGCACGGAAACCCCGCGGCGAGGACGTCGTGGTCGGGCACGTCGCCGGCGCGTATGCGCCTAATGTCCCCGAGCGGCTCCTCGCCAAAGTTTGCCCTGTATGTCCTCCTAGAGTGCGCGCTGATCTCGGAGGCCATGACGCACCTGCCGCCGGCCCCCTCGAGGCCAAGGCGCATCCCGCCAATGCCGGCAAACAGGTCGACGAACGTAAAGCGCGCCATCGCGGGCGGCGCGGCGGACGGGGCGCTATAAGGCTGGCGGGCGCGTCCGGCGTGCCGCGGGTTCCCGAAATTGTTTCGGCGCCCGCCAGGCAATCGGCGCCCCGGCTACAGCCGACCCCGGACGCGAGCCACGCCAGCACTGCTAGGCGCCATTGCGGCTCCCGCCGACAGCAGGCCCGGACGGGAGGATACCCCCATGCGTTTCGTTGGATGCGGATACTGGCGGGCATGGCACCGCGTCATGTCAGTCCATGACAGTTGCCCATACCCTGCACACCACATTCCCATGGCATTATGGCGACTTGCTTTTTCTAGAGATGCGCCTTTTGACTACGAGCACAATGGGCAGCATTATCGCAAAAGCGCCAAAGATGAAATTGAACGGAAACGGGCCAGTGTCGATGAAAGTCAGGGCGCCAATGACGCACATTGACACAAACAGGACAAAGTGTATCTTGTCCCTTGTCCCTGTAGGCGGACTGTTGCCAGTGGGCCTAGGGGGGCTTTCTGCATTTGGGCTTTTGTGCTCTGGGAATGTTGTGTGAGGCGGTTGAATTTGAACCCTTCTAAAAGGATTCAGTCGTGCTGTGTTAAGGGAGCTTGGATCTGGAGATGTTTTTGCCTTGTCGCCGTCAGGTTTTGCACCCGAACACTTCGTCGAGCTTGGGAAAGAGCCAGTGATCCTGCTTGAGAAATCCAGCCTTATGGTCAAAGCGGCTCCTCCAAAATCACAGGGTTTGCGCTCCAAGTCTCATATTGAAGATCGGTTGTAACAAATCGAATCTGCTCCAAGGATACGATAGTCTTAGAATCGTCATCGTCCCTGATGGCAAGCAGCACGTCGTCTATGCGTTGAGCAAGTTTTGAACGCGTGGGCTTTTCGGCGTCGTCCTGGAGGTCGGATCTTGCTTTGGACGGGCGGCGCATGTTTAGAAACGCCGACTCGAGAATCTCGCACACAAAAATCCGGCCCTTTTGCCCCAACAGGCATGAGAGGCGGGCCATATCAGCCACAACTCCGAGACAGGCCATATACTGGCCGTCCTTTAGGTGTCCTGCCGCCCTCTGGAGGCTTTGGTCAAGGGCGGCCTTTGTGGCGCTGTCCACACCCGCCATACGGCGGCATTCCCTCTAGGGGGCTTATTACCCTTTAAGCCGTGCCGGCCGCCGGCCGGGGGTAAAAGGTGCCCGGAGGGCCTGCGGCGGGGCATTGTCTACGGAACCCGGGAAGCCCGCGTTCCGCCCGGTTTCGAGCGGGGCAGCGGATCTTGGCATGCATGGCCTGCTCCCACGCATGCCCGACGTTATGGCGTGGCGCGGGCAGGCCTTGCGCCTGCCCCAAGGCATCCGAGGCCGCCGCGCCGAGTAGGCCCCCGGACAGGGCTCCGGGATCGCCTGGCCCGGGCCTGTGGGCCGCAATGGCGGAGCGCGGCCGGAGCCTGCCGGCTGCGGGCCGATCCTGCGATCCGGCCAAAATTGATTTAAGGCCCCCCCAGGCGCCGGCTCCGCCATGGCGGCGCGGGGGGCGATCGCATGACTAGGC
>RHFA01000151.1 GCA_003724275.1 Thaumarchaeota archaeon S13 | reverse complement strand
GCTTTCCGCCCGAGCCAAACGGCTATCCGCACATTGGCCACGCAAAGGCCGCGGTGATAAACGCCGAGTATGCCAAAATGTACGGCGGCGGGTGCATACTGCGCATGGACGACACAAACCCCGAGGCCGAGCGCCTCGAGTACTATGCGGCGATAAACGTCGGCCTCGAGTGGCTCGGCCTCGAGTTTTCGCGCAAGAAAAACACGTCAGACGACATGCGCGAGATCCTCTCGCGCGGGCGGGCACTGGTAGAGTCTGGCGGCGCGTACGTCTGCACGTGCAAAAAGGAGGACATCTCCAAGGGGCGGCGCGCTATGAAGGCGTGCGCGTGCAGCGCGAGGGACGCCGCAGACCACGGCGAGCGGTGGGAAAAGATGCACTCGTCGTACAGGCCAGGCACGGCGATTGTCAGGTTTCGCGGCGACATGGCCTCGCAAAACACGGTCATGCGCGACCCCGCGCTCTTTCGCATAATAGACGCTCGCCACCCGCTCCTGGGCGCCGAGCACAGGGTCTGGCCGAGCTATGACTTTGCAGTCGCCGTCGAGGACAGCCTTGACGGCGTGACGCACGCGTTTCGCTCAAAAGAGTACGAGCTGCGCGCCGAGCTCTACTCGTCGCTCCTTGGCGCAATGAAGATGCGCGAGCCGCGCATGGACGTGTTCTCTCGCCTGGACTTTGAGGGGATGCCCGTCTCAAAGAGGGAGCTGCGGCCCCTCATCGAGGGCGGGGCCGTCTCGTGGTATGACGACCCGCGCCTGCCCACGCTGGAGGGGATGCGCCGCCGCGGCGTCGTGCCGCAGGCGATCAGGAAATTTGTGCTCTCGCTGGGCTTCACAAAAGCCGACACGACTGCGCCCTTTGGCGCGCTAGAGGCGATAAACCGCGCCGAGATTGACGCGTCGTGCCCGCGCCTGCACATGGTCCTCGGCGCGCGCGAGGCGCAGGTGTCGGGCCTGCCCGATACCGTCGAGCTGCAAAACCACCCGTCCGGCGCGCTCGGCAAGAGGACGGTCCGCCCGCGCGGCGGGATACTCCTCGCCGCCGCCGACGCCGACGGCGCCGCCGAGCTCTGGCTCATCGGCCTGGGCAATGTGGCCCTCGAGCGCGACGGCGCGGGCCTGCGCGGCAGGTATGTCGACGGCGACATGTCATCGGGCAACGCGCGGGTCCAGTGGGTCGCGCGCGACGGGGCCGTCGCGCTGACAGTCGCCGTTCCCGGCCCGCTCATGGTAAACGGCAGGTATGACGAAAAGAGCCTGCGCGAGGAGGCCGGCATGGTCGAGGCGGCGTGGGCCGCGCTGCCAGAGGGGCAGGCCGTGCAGCTCGTCAGGTACGGCTATTGCAGAAAGGACTCGGCCGCGCAGGCGGTCCGCACGCACGGGTGAGGCGCGCGTGAGGGTCGCGAGGATTAGGGCCGGCGGCTCCGAGTCGTACGGGATTGTCTCCGGGGAGGGCATCGCGACGATGGGAGAGATACGGTCCAGGACGGGCATACCAGTCCCGCCGTCGGTGACAGAGTTTCTCTTTGGCGGCTGGGCCGAGGAGGTCGCCGCGCATGCCGGCGAGCTAGAGCACGCGCTGGGCCTCTCCGAGTGCGAGCCCCTGCCGCCAATCCCGTCGCCGCCAAAGATAATCTGCGCGGCGTTCAACTATGGCAGCCACGCGCGCGGGCGCGACACGGCGTCCTCGCCGGCGCGGCCCGTCATCGTGATGAAGCCGGCGACGGCCCTCGCCGGGGCGCGCTCGGAGATTGCCTGCCCGTCGTTTGTGCGCGAGCTCGACTATGAGACCGAGCTCGCAGTCGTCATCGGGAGGCGCACGAGGTCCGTCTCGAGGGAGGGGGCCGCGTCGTCGATATTTGGGTACATGGTGATGAACGACGTCTCGGCGCGCGACATACAGTTTGGCGACGGCCAGTTCACGAGGGCAAAGGGCTTTGACACGTTTGCGCCGTGCGGGCCGTGGATAACGACGCGCGAGGAGGCCGGCGAGCCGGCGCGCATGCGGATAACGACGAGGGTCAACGGCGAGGCGCGGCAGGACGCCCTCGCCGGCGAGATGACGCTCTCGCCGGAGGCCCTCGTCTCGGAGCTCAGCCGCTCGATGACCCTAGAGGCCGGCGACATTATATCGACGGGCACGCCCGGCGGGACCGTGCTCGACATTGGCGGCGCCTACCTGCGCGACGGCGACGTCATAGAGTCCTCCGTGTCGGGCCTCGGGACGCTGCGCAACAGGGTCAGGTTCACCGGCTGAGGGCCGCCGCGGCGCGATCGGATAAATAGGGCCGCCCCCGCGCGCGGGCCATGGGCCACAGCCGCGGGGGGGCCGCGCATGTATGAGGGCGCGGCGCGGGACATGGAACAGGCCTCCGGGCCGGGCTCGGAGGCCTTTGTGCGCGTGCGGCCCCTGCCGCCAGAGCTCGCCGGCATGGTCACCGACTCTATGCGCGAGGCCGCGCGCGACGAGCTGCACGAGGCGTACAGGCACGCCGTGTACAGGGTCATGGAGGGCAACCCCGGCCTCGACGAGTCCACGGCCGGCTCGATCGCGCTTCGCATATGCCACCAGGAGGTCGAGGCCATGGCGATCGCGCGCCGGACTGCGGCAGCAAAAGAGCTCGTCGAGGAGTATGCGACTGACAAGTCGCGCCGCTCTATAGCCGACACGATCGCAGAAAACCCCGGCAGGGAGGATGACGTGTGGGCCGCGGCCGGCGCGTCAATCGCCGAGGCGCTGCGCAACGGCAGCGACAGGGGACGCTGCGGGTGCGGCAGCGACCACGAGGACACCGACGGAAGGCACCTAAACTAGGGGGATC
>RHFA01000016.1 GCA_003724275.1 Thaumarchaeota archaeon S13 | reverse complement strand
GGCATGGAGTGGCAGGATCACGCCCCCATCCAGGGAATGCCAACCCCGTACAGGTAAAAGAACGATGCCCTGTCCGGGTGCGCATCCCTGGCCCTTACGGCCGCCTCGTAAGGCGTCTTGCCAACAAAGACCTCGCCGGCGCACATGGCGATGGTCTGCTTTGGGTACCTTGTGACGAGCTCCTCCTTTCTGGCCTCAAACAGCCCTCTCTGCTCGCGCGCGTCCGCCTTTAGCCTTGCCAGCTTGGCCTTGCGCCTTGCCGGCCTGCCCCCATCGCCGCGACTGGCCTCCCCCGACATCGCGGCGGGGCGAAAGGGTCGGCCACATATCAGGCATGAGGCGGCGGCGCGGAGCGTGGCGCCTGTGACGCGCGGGCGCGGGCTGCCGTGGCGGGGCCGCCCGGCGGGCATGGCCATGGCGTGTCCCCGCCGGGCCGGAGACGGCGCGATCCGCCCAGGCTGCCGCCGCGCGCAGGCGGCGCCACGGGGCACAAGCCAGCCGGTCCCGCAGTGCGCGGCCCGCGCCGCGCGCGCAGCCTCACTCGACTACGTACATCTCTGGGTATAGCCGCTGCATCGAGAGCTCGGCGGCGTTTATCTCGTCGGCGATCGCCATGCGCAGCTCCTCGGCCCTCTTTTCGACGGCCGCCCTGTCGTACGAGTGCGAGACGACTGCCGTCGCGTTGCCCTCCGTGGCGATGTCCATCTCGGCGAGGAGCTCCTCGGCTATGCGGCGCTCCTCGGCCACGAGCTCGGCGAAGAGCTCCGAGGCGCGCGACGGGCCGTACTTCTTTGGAAGCGACTCGTCCCACATCGACTCGTCGATCTCGTGGTGGAGCGAGGACAGGTTGCGGACCGGCTGGTACGTCCCGTCCGGAGTGAGGCGGTACACGCGGTACTCGGCGTCGAGCATGTACGTGACGTGGCGCTCGTCATAGTCGTATGTCCCGTCGCCGTCCTCGTCCGTGTGGCCCGCTATGAGCGGGAAGAGCACGAGCTCGCCGCCGTTGACCTCGATGCCGTGGGACGGGTTGAGCGACTCGCCGGTGACATGCACGCCGTGGTTGAAGAAGTTCTGCCACGAGTTGCGCCTGTCGTCCCAGACGATGGTGGAGACGACGTTGAACTCGAGGGGCTCGCGGAAGGTGTGGCGTATCGTGACCAGGCTGCACTCGGTCTCCGAGCCGGCCATGCACTGGGCCGTGCCGACCTCGGCGCTCAGCGAGTCGGCGTCGATCGCGTTCTGCGGGTCGTGGAGCGAGACGGTGTGCTCGCCGTTAAAGGCGATGTCGACCCTGATCGCCGCCTCGGCCTCGGCAAAGTGCTGGCCGTTGGAGAGGCCAAAGCTGAGGCCGACGTGGCGCATGTTGTGGGTGCCCGTGTCCTCAAAGACCTTGAGGATCGCCGTGTTCTCCTCGCCGGTCTCCACGGTGATCAGCGGGAGCGGCGTGTAATAGTACTCGGCGTTGACGGTGTCTCCGTTGTAGGTGAACCCTCCGGACACCCTCCTCGTGCCCGTGCTGTCCACGCCGAGCGTCGGCGGCGTGCAGTCGTCGCAGCCGTCGCCCCCGCTGCCGCCCCTGGATATGTTCGAGGCGCCAAACTGCGTAAAGTGGTTTGTCCAGATGACAATGTGCTCGCCCTGCAGCAGGTAGCACTCTAGCAGGCCAGAGGCCGGCTGCCTGACCGTGTCGCCGACGCGCACCGGCGGCGTGGGCGCCGGGAAGCTCGGAGGATCCTCCAGCGTGCCGCCGTACCCGAGGTCCTCACAGCGCGGTATGGTCGACACGAGCCTGCTTGGCGGCGCGTCGGGGTTTGGCTGCGAGGACGCGGTGTAAAAGACGTGCTCGGCGCCGGCTGCCCCGAGGAGCGTTATGCGGACGGGCTGGTCAAAGAGGACTGGCAGCATGTCGTCCCTCTTGCCAAACGTGACGAGAATCTCCGGCGGGCTTTCCTGGATGGACTGCGCGGCGCGCTCGTTTGCGTCGCGCTGGGCCGCCGAGGGCTCGGGCATGCCAACGTAGGTCGTGTCGGCTGCGCGCCGGGCGAGCTCCATCAGGAGCGTGCCTGGCGTCTCGTCCGGGTCATTCCCGCCGAGGTCGCGGATGACCGTGCCTTCGGGTATCCTGAGGGCGGTCCTCTCATAGCCAATCTGCAGCGTGGAGCCAAACGGCCTGCTCTCAAGCTCCGGGGTGGCCTCGTCGTCGTCGACAAGCGCGTCGGCGAGCAGTCGGAATGGGTTTGGCGACGCGCCTGGCGCGACGTCCGGCGGCGGCGGGGGCGCCACGATCATCCTGTCAAAGGGCCTCTCGGCCATCCTGTCCGGCGGCGGCGGGGGCGCCGGTATGTAGCGGTCGGTCATCAGCTCCTCGGCGGGCGCGGGCGGGCCGGGCACAAAGGCCTGCCCTGGCGGGATTTCGCGCCCGCCCAGGTCCACCAGCGTGGACGCAAAGTGGAACGTGTAGTCGCCCTGTGTCAGCGCAAAGTCCGCCGTGGCCTGCGTGCCTGCCGACCCGGCCGCAAACGTCAGGGGCGCCGTCGGGTCAGAGTCGGCGACCGTCGCGCCCGAGGCCGCCGTGACCATGCCAGAGCCCGTGATCTCCTCGCTGAACGTGAACATTAGGCGCATGGGCGACACCGGAAAGACCGTCACGAGCCCGGGCGCGCTGACGTCCGTCCTGATTGGGTCGGGAAGGGCGGCCACGCTGTGGCGGGAGTAGGCTGCGGCGTTGCCCTGGGCGTCGTTCACCGACACCGCATAGTCTAGCAGGCCGTCAGACGCCCACGTGTCCGGCACGGCAATCCTGCCGCTTGTCGCCTTGCTCTCCGCGCCTG
>RHFA01000087.1 GCA_003724275.1 Thaumarchaeota archaeon S13 | reverse complement strand
CGAGTATCCTCACCCTGCCGTGCGCGCGAAGGCAGTCTATCTCGGCGTTGGACCGTATGCCATCGACGATGACGGCGCCGGGCGGAGCCGCCTCGATCTCGCCCTCGACTAGCGCGGCCACGGCGGCCGGCCCGCCGGCACGGCGCAGCTCGAGCATGAGTTCGCCGAGGTTGCCCCCCGTGGGCTCTATCCCGCGCCGCGCCGCCTCTGCCCTCACGGCGTCGCCCATCGAGACTGTCGCAAACCCGCGCCCTGCCAGGGACCTGGCTATCGTGGACTTGCCTGCCCCGGGCATTCCGGTGAGGCAGACGATCAGGCGCTCCAACGCCGCGCCGCCGCGCCGGCCCGTATATTGAAGCTTGCCGGCACGCGAGCCGCCGCGCCCAAAAGGGCACTATGCGAGGGCCGAAAAGAGGCGCGTCATGCCCACGAGCGTGAACGAGTAGAGCACGCCTAGCGAGGCGGACAGAAGGCCATGGCGCAGGAGCCTCTGCGCGCGGCCCGTCTCGCCCGCTATCCGGCGCGCCTCCTGCTGGCGGCTGCGCAGCGTCTGCACGCACGACTTGATGGCGCCCATGTAAAACTCATCATCAGGGGACGAGGCGAGCCTTCTGACCTTGCGCGGGTCAAACCTGCCGTTCGTCTCAAAGTCGTGCCTGACCACTGGGTGGTGCACGCCTGCGGCGCCTAGCGCGTTCATCGAGCGATCTATTGCGTGCGCAATCGCAAACAGGCCGACTACACCATACCCCACGCCTATCATTATGGCCCACTCGGGAAGGGCAGTAAACGCGCCTGCCTGGCCCGGCCCGCCCCCATAGACAAGCCACACGAGGTTTCCGAGCCCGGCGATCATCAACCCAAGGATTAGGACGCTGATTCTCAAAATTCCCCGAGCCTTCTCCTTTATGCCCTCTAGTGACGTGCTTTGCAGCCCGATCTGTCTCCACAGCTCATCATGAACCCGCCCCAGATTCAGGCGCCGTTCCTGCCTGCCGCTCTTTGGAAATCCTGGCATGCTACTCTAGCACCAGCCCGCCCAGCTTTACCCAACGCCCCCCATGGCCGTCAGTCTCGTAAAAGTCGTCATCGTCGATTCCAAAGTCGTCGTTGGCCACGTCGTGCTCGTCCTCAAAGGGCCTGGCGCACGTGGGGCACACGAGCGGCCTGTGGGCCTCCTCGTCCTTTTTGTCCGGCATCGTCGCGCGCCACCCCTGCAGGCTCGATATAACAGTTTCAGCCCCGCGCAGGCGCGCGCCGCCGGAGCTAGCCCCGCCAGGCCCCGCCCGCGCGCAGGAGGCCTGGAGCGCGCGGGGGCCGGCGCGCCGGCCGCGCAACACATTAAGGCCGACGCCCCGCGCCGGCCGCGCAAATGCGCGCATTTGTCGGAATCGACATCACCGACGCGCGCACCGCCTCGGCGCTCGAGTCCGTCCGCACCGAGCTCGGCGCGCCGCGCGGCCCGCGGCAGGACCACGTCACGCTCGCGTTCCTCGGCGAGATCGACGCGCAGGCCGCGGCCGCCGCGGCGGACGCGCTGGCGGGGGTGCGATTTGGCGCGTTTGACGCGCAGGTCGCCGGCCTCGGCGCGTTTCCCTCGCCGCGGCGCGCGCGCGTCGTGTGGGCGGGGATACGCGGCGGCGCCGGGGAGGCCGCCGGACTCGCGCGCCTCGTCGCCGCGGCCCTGGGCCTCGAGGCGCCCGCGCGCCTCGTCCCGCACGTGACGGTCTCTAGGGTTAAAAGCGGGCAGGCGCCGCCGCTCGGCGTGATCAGGGCGCATCGCGACACGGAGTTTGGCGTGCAGCGCGTCACGTCGTTCTCGCTGAAGCGCAGCGACCCGGACGGCGCGCGCCACGTCCACACGGCCCTGCGGACGGTGGAGGCCTCGCCATGAGGGGAATCCGCGCGGCCAGGGCGCGCGTCGCGCCGACGGCCGCCGAGCGCAGGGCAAAAGAGTCCGCGGCCGCCGAGGCCCTGGCCCTCGTGGGCCGCGAGATATCCGGCCGCGAGCACATTGCCGGCGCCGAGCTCGGCGGCTCTTACGCAAAGGGGACGTGGCTTGCCGGCGCGGACATTGACGTCTTTGTAGTCTTTGACGTGTCCGTCAGCGAGGCCCGCCTCGAGTCCGAGTCGCGGCGGATAGGGTTTGCCTCGATGCGCGCGCACCGGCCCTATGTGCGATACGCCTCGCACCCGTACGTAGAGGCGGAGATCAGGGGCACAAGGGTCAACGTGGTACCGTGCTATGGCGTGCGCAGGGGAGAGTGGAGAAGCGCCGCGGACCGCTCGCGCTTTCACACCGAGCACATGTCCAGGGCGCTCACGCCGCAGATGCGCGATGACGTGCGCGTGCTAAAGCGCCTCCTCCAGTCCAACGGGCTCTACGGCGCCGAGCTCGCGCGCGAGGCCTTTAGCGGGTACGCGTGCGAGGTCCTCGTGGCGCACCACGGGTCGCTCGAGGCGGCGGTGCGCGCGCTGGCCAGGGCGCGGCGCGGCGACGTCATTGGCAGCGCCGACGGCCCCCAGTCGACGCCGCTGGCGATAATGGATCCCGTGGATCCCGCAAGAAACCTCGCGCTGGCCGTCTCGCCGGCCAACATTGGCCGGCTCGTCATGCTCTGCCGCGCCGTCGAGTCCGGCAGCATGCCCCTCTCGCCGGCAAGGGCGCGGCCCGACGCAGGCATGCTGCGCTCGACGGTGACGGTGCGCTTTTTCGCCAGGGCGCGGCCGCCCGAGACGATATGGGGCCAGGCAAAGAGCGCCGCCTCCGCACTCGCCGCGCGCCTCGGCGAGGGCGGGTTTGGCGTCATGCGCCACGGCGCGCACGTCAGCGAGCCGGCCGGCGCGCGCCCGCGCGTCACGCTTGCCTTTGTCCTCGAGTCGACCTCGGCGCCGCGCTGGTCAGTCGGGACGGGCCCGGACCACTTTGACGCGGCCAATGCGGCGCGCTTTGCGGAGGCCAACGCTCGCCGCTCGCCGCTCGTCTGGGTCGGGCAGGACTCGCGCCTGCGCGCCGTGCGCAGGCGCGAGCATGTCACGGCGACTGCCCTCCTGCGCGACGCGCTCTCGCGCCGCCTGGCCGCCTCGGGCGTGCCCGCCGGCCTCAGGCGCGACGTCAGGGCCGGCTTTGCGGTCCGCGCCGGCGTGCGTGCCTCTGACCGCCTCCTCGTGGGGGCCATATCCGATCTTGTCTCGACTGACGCAAGGGCGCTCGGTGGCCGTCGATAGGGTGGCCTCCGGGCCGTTCGCCCACGTGCTGGGGTACCCGCGCGCGACGCCGCGCCAGCTCGCCGCGCGCGCCGCGGCCCTGCGCGCGCTCGGCGTCACTGGCGTGTCCCTTGAGGGCCCTGTCGTCCTGGGCGGCGCGCGCGTGCTCGGCAAGGGGTACGCCAGCGTCGTGCTCGCCGCGCGCTGGCGCCGCCGCGACGTCGCGCTAAAGGTCCGCCGCACGGACTCGCCGCGCCGCACAATGCTCGCCGAGGCGCGCCTTCTCGCGCTGGCCAACGCCGCCGGCGCCGGCCCGCGCCTCCTTGCGCGCTCGCGCAACGCGCTTGTCATGGAGCGCGCCGCCGGCGTGACGATAGGCGAGTGGCTCTCGTCACCGGCGGCGCGCGGCGCGCGCGCCGTGCGCGCCGTGGTCAGGCGCACGCTAGAGTCGTGCCGCGCCCTTGACATTGCGGGCATTGACCACGGCGAGCTCTCCTCGCCCTCGCGCCACGTCATGGTCGGCGGAGGCCATGGCATCACCATCGTCGACTTTGAGAGCGCATCGACGTCCAGGCGCGTCTCCAACGTGACGTCCGCCGCGCAGGCCCTCCTCGTCGGCGCGTCGCTCTCAGGGCCCGTCAGGCGCGCGTGCAGCCTTCCCGGCCGCGGGGAGGCCGTCGACCTCCTGCGCGCATACAAGTCGTCCATGTCCGACGCGTCATTTGCGGGCCTACTTGGGGGAATGGGCCTTTGAGCGACGCCGCCGTGCGCCACCTGCGGCGCGACGCGCGCCTGCGTCCCGTCATTGACAGGGTGGGCGAGTACGGACTGCGGCGCGTGCGAAACCGCTACGAGTGCCTAGTCGGAGCGATCGTAAACCAGCAGCTCGCCGGCTCGGCGGCGCGGCCCATACTCGCGCGCTTTCGGGCAATGTACGGCCCCCGCTTTCCGCGGCCCGAGGCGGTCGCCGCCACGCGCACCGCGGCCCTCCGGCGCGTGGGCCTCTCCTCGATGAAGGCGTCGTACATACGCGGCATCTCGCGCGACATAGCCTGCGGCGCGCTGCGCCTCGACGCGCTCTCCCGCATGGACGACGAGGCAGTCGTCGAGCGACTCTCGCGCGTGCGCGGCATCGGGCGCTGGACCGCCGAGATGTACCTAATGTTCGCGCTTGGCCGCCCCGACGTGCTCCCCGTCGGCGACTATGGCCTGCGCGCCGGGGTGAGGGACCTCTTTTCCATGCGCGACCTGCCGGCCCCGGCCGAGCTGCGCCGGCGCGCCGAGCCGTGGCGCCCGTACAGGTCGGTCGCGACGTGGTACATATGGAAGGGGATGCGCGGGTTTGGCGAGATAGGCTAGGGGCCGGCGCCCTGCCCTGCAACCCTTAAATCCGCCCCGCCCGGCACGCCTTTCATGCTGCCGGGCACTGCACTCATCGCCATGGCCGTGGCCGCGGCGCTCTGCGCGCCGGCCGCCGCGCTAGCGCAGGACGCAGGCGGCGCCCACCGTGACGCCGCCACGGACCCCGACGAGGCCGAACTGCGCGCCGCCACGCTCGAGGCCCACGCCGGCGTGACAGAGATCATGCATGCGCACGTCGCAGGCGACTATTCGGCGCCGGACTATCCGATCGTGATGTCATACGTGGACGAGGAGAACATGGAGGTAGTCGTGATGATGCACGTGATGGCCCTGCTGGCGGGCATAGATTATGACGAGGAGGAGCTCCTCGTGGCGCTTGGCACCGAACACCCCGATGTCGGCATCGAGATAGTCTACGGGACGTTCACGCCCGACTCGACGTGGGTTCGCGTCGAGTCGTGGAAGCAGTACTATCTCTCCAACTGCGTGCCAGAGCCGCAGCCGCAGCGCAAGGCAGCCTGCGAGGTATATGCCGAAAAGCTGCGCCAAAGCGGCGCTAGCGTGGCGGGCCTGGATCGCGGCGTCCCGGACGGCGCCGCCGGGGCGCTCGCGGCAAAGCCTGCCGCGCCGGATCCCGTCCCAGAGCGGGCGCAGGCGCCGCATCCCGCCAGGGCCGCCGACGCGCCAGGCCCGGCGCCGGCCGCGACGCCGCGCGCCGCCGCGACTGCGATCCCGATACGCGGGGGAATGGAGCTTGCCGTGACGCTCCCCGACCCGCCGGCCGGCGCCGGGGGCCACGGGCCCACGGCAGGAACCACGGGCATCGTCGTGGGCCTTGCCGACGGCTCGCCGGCCATGCTCGTCTCGTCCCACGTCATCGACGCCATTGCGGGGGGAGCCGGCTCGCCGGCGAGCCTGACGCTGCGCGGCTCTGGAATGCTCACGCCCGTCACCTCTGAGGTCATTGCGACCACGGACATCATATCGCACACCGCAGTGTCCTCTGACGCGGCCGTCATTAGCCTGGACGGGACGGGCATTGCCCCCGCCGTGGGCGAGATACAGGACGGAGCTGCGACGATCGCCGTCTCTGCATACGGCGGCGTGCGGGCACTGATCGGGCAGGACGCCGAGATCATCGGGGCAATGACGCGGGACAGGGGGGCCATCGTGGGCGACAACGTCTCCATAAGGGGGCACGTTGACGGCCACGACAGGGTCATCACGCGCCAGGCCATCGCGGCGTACCAGGCCGAGCGCGGGGACAGCGGGGCCCCAATAACGCACGTGGGCGACGACGGCGGGCATGCGCTACTTGGCATCCACGCCGGGACCATACAGACGTACATCCTGGACCATGACGGCCAGGTCGTCCCCTGGCCCCGCCTGCACGGCTACGGCGAGACCGGCGCGTATGGCGTGTTCTCGACGTGGGAGAACATCAAGAGGGACCTGGGCATACCATAGCCGCGCGCGCGGCCCCCGTGCGCGCCGGCCGACCCATGACATTTATGTAAGATCCATCCCCGCGCCCCCGTGAGCGCCAAGATACTCGTGGCCGCCGCCGTCATCGGCCTCGTCGCCGCCGTCGCCGCCGTGGCCCTCTATGGCCAGCAGGAGGCCCCGCAGGGAATCCCCGCGGCCCCGGCGGCCCCGCAGCAGGGCAGCCTCGAGATCACGCTAGAGTCCATAGCGCCGGGCGTCCCCTCGTCGCGGGCCATGCCCGTCGAGATCGCCTTTGCCGCCGAGAACCGCGGCGAGGAGACGGTCCTCCTCCAGTACCTGAGCTACTCGGTCATGGCCGACGGGAGGCGCGTCCACGCGGGGATTATCGGCGAGAGGCCAGAGGGCTTTGTGGCCGCGTCGAACTTTGTCACGCTGATCGGAGGGGGGTCTGCGACGCTCGCCGACTCGTTCTCCATACGCAACACGGGCGCCGATCCCGAGTTTTGGGAGGCCCTGGCCTCCGGAGGCGTCGAGTGGACCGTGAGGGCAGAGGCCTCGCACAGCGCGAGCTCGATGGTCGCCGGAGGCGAGCGCCTCGAGGCCCTCGAGTTTGGGCCAATAGTATCCTAAAGTTCCCATTTTTGGATATTATGCAAAATTGCCCAAAAATTTAGATAAATATTATAAGCATGCGCCCCTCCCCATGGGGCAATGGCTGAAGCAGGCATGGCCGCATATGGATCGGCAGTCGGCGTCGCGATCGCGTTCGCCGTCGTAGCCTTTGCCCTCCGCGGCAAGGGTCACCACGAGCCCCTAGAGTAGGGTCGCGAGAACCCCCGCCACGGCGAGGGGCGCGGCGCCCAGGGCTTTTCTTTGGAGGTTCCCAGCGCAGCCTGCGCGCTAGGGGTCCGGGTTGTGGCCCAGGAGGTCCTTGATGAGCCCGATGGGCCTGCCCATCCGCTGCTTTGCATAGCAGCGCTCATAGTACTGGCACTCGGCGCACTCGGGGGACGGCTCTATGATCGGCAGCCTCTTGCCCTCGGCGAGGAGGTCGCCGAGGACGCGCGCGCGCCTCACGGTCTCCTCGAACATTCTCTTGTCGCGCGTGAGCGAAAAGGACGTCTCGCTGCGGTCGCCGGCGATGTACACGACGACGCCGTCGGCCGCGCCGTGTATCCAGAGGCACGCGTTGAGGTAGAGCATGTCGCCGGCCTCTGGCACCTTTGGCGCCGCGTCAGACGGCCTGAATATGATCGCCGTGCCGTCGACGATCATGTCGGCCCTGCCGACGATGGACCTGCCGCCCCCAATGTCGTACTCGGCCTCTGGCGGCGCGTGGCCCAGGCGGCGCAGCATCCCGGCGAGGAGGCCGCTAAAGCCGCGCTGCGGGCCGGCCAGCGGCGAGTCCCTGTCATAGTAGGACCTGCGCAGGCAGCGCGTGACCTCGTGCGCGTGGATCCTCGCGGGGTTTGAGGCGTCCACGGGCGTCTCGAGGTCGCGCGCGATCGAGTCCATCGCGTCGCGAACAAACCTCCCATAGTCCTTGTCGCCCATCATGTCGCCCCCCCGCGAGGGGCCCTCCTAGATTAACCTATTCCTGCTCGGCGACGACGGCCCTGGCCATTACCGTCTCGGCGGGGATGCCCTGCTCCACGGCATACGCGATCGCCGAGACGTTTCTCACCTCGTATGCGGCGAGCTTTGTGATGGCGATTATCGTCGTGAGGCTGAACATCCTCGTGAACGCCCTGTTGCACGAGTCATAGATCGCCATCTCCATGGCCCGCTCGAGGCCGGCTACGGCGTCAAGGTCGGTGCCCGACTGGGGCACGAGGGAAGCATAGCGCGTGGCGCCGAGCTCCGCGAGCGCGTCGCGGACAGAGGACGCGCCGGCCATGCGCTCGAGGACCGCCCTCGGGACGCCGGGCGTCGAGCCGGCGGTGAGGCCGAGGATCGCCGTCTCGTCGAGGCCCCACAGGCGCGCGCGCAGGACCGCCATGACATTGTAAAAGTCGACGTCGGCCCCGATCATGCGCGCAACGCCGCGCTCGCGCGACTCGCGCGCCGCGCGCGCGAGGTCCTGGTGGACGACCCTGTCAAGGTGCGTGTCTATGGCCTGTATGTGGCCGCGCTCGCCATAGAGCGCAACGGCCCGCGCGACGTCCTCGCCCAGGCGCGTCCCGCGGAGGCTCGCGGCGGCCTCCTCGAGGTCCTTGGAGACGAGGGCCTTTACGAGCGTGTCGCGCTCGCGGACGAGCTCGGCGGCGCGCATGTTCACGTGGCGCTCTATCTCATCTTGCGGCTTGCCGAGGGCCTTGCCCTTGAGGACCACCTTGAGGTTCCACACGACGAGGCGCCGATAGTACGCGTCAAGGACGCCCCTGCCGCCGGCGGCGCGGGCCATCGAGTGGTGGGCCTCGGCGAGGCCGGCCCCGAGCGCGGCCTCGATGCCCGCGGCCGTGTGGGGCGCCTGCAGGTCGGCGACGGCGGCGGCGTGGCGCGTGTTCTTTATCCTGGTGAGGAGCTCGTCCATGCTGCGCGACTCGGCGAGGGCCTGCAGGTCGGCGCGCGAGAGGAGCTTGCCCTTTTGCCCGTACGCCTTTACCGATGCATAGAGGAGCGCCGCCTTTGCCAACGCGCGCGGCCCAAAAGGGTCGCGATTTTAATGTTGCCGCCTCCCCGCGCGCTCGGGGGCCTCAATAGAGCTCCTTTTTGATATACTCCTCAAACTCGGCGTCGCCCATGGACTGCCTCGCCTCGAGGAACATTCCCGCGTCATTGCCGACTATATAGCGCGGCGACGGCCTCGCCTCGGAGGCGGCCCTCGCCACGGCCCGCGCGACCTCGGAGGCCGGCGTGCCGAGCTCGGCCATCATGCGTATCCCGCCGATGACCTTTTGCGTTAGCTCGGCATAGGCCGAGCCCTCCGGCGCCGCCGGCGCCCTGCTGTTGTCCATAAAGCGCGTCTTTACGACGCCCGGCTCTACGAGGATGACCTCGACGCCGTGGGGCCCGAGCTCGTACCTCATGCACTCGCTGAGGCCCTCGAGGGCAAACTTTGAGCTGACATACGCCGGCGAGCACGGAAAGCCAATCCTCCCGGCGACCGAGCTGATGTTTATGATCCGCCCAGAGCGGCGCTTGCGCATCGAGGGCGCGATGCGCTGGATCATCGCGACGGCGCCAAAAAAGTTGGTCTCAAACTGCGCGCGCATCTCGCCGAGCGGGACCTCCTCGGCGCACCCAAATAGCGCATAGCCGGCATTGTTGACGAGCACGTCGACGGGGCCGGCCTCCAGCGCGGCCCCTGCGGCGTCGCGGACCGAGGACCCGTCGGTGACGTCGAGGCGCACGGGCCTGACGTCGAGGGACTCGGCGGCCGCGGCCCTGGTCAGGTCGCCGGCGCGCGACATGTCGCGCACCCCGGCGTGGACCGAGTGGCCTGCCCTGGCCAGCTCGAGGGCCGTCTCCAGGCCAATCCCCGAGGAGCACCCCGTGACAAGAGCGACGCCGCCCATGCGGGGCCTCGGCGGGGCGGGCATATTTATCCCTCTGCCGCGCGCCCGCGCGCGCCCTGCACCGTTTTTATAGCAAGGCGGCCGCACGCGCGCCCGCTTGGCGAAAAAGGCGACCTGCGCGCGGTGCTCGGCCGAGGCGCGCCCGCGCTATGTCCCCATGGAGTCCTGGAGGATCCCCGGGCCGCTGTGCGGCAAGTGCTACTCGAGCCTCATAGACGAGCACTATGACGGCGAGCACGTGCGCGTCTAGGGGCCGGGCAGCAGGCGGTGCGCGCATGCACAGTTCCACGCAAGCGAGTCATCGCGGATCGAGCCCACCGGCAGGAACGCAATGTCAGTGACGGCCTTTTTCTTGTGGAGGAGCGTGACGCGGACAGTCTCAAACCTGGCGCACGCGCAGCCCTCAACAAGGCACGACTCGTCATCCCCGCCGGCCCCGTGGTCCTCGCCCTCGTGGCCGCACGAGCAGACGTCGTCGTCCTTTGAGCCCGCAAGTCCCCTGACCTCGTGCGTGCCGAGGCGCAGGTACGCCTCGCCGCCGCACCCGCGCTTGAACCTCTCATAGTTCTCGGACATGGGCATCGAGCGAAAGAGCGAGACGTTGCCCTCTGGCCTCCTCGAGTCGGCCCCCACGACGAGCCAGTACTCGGGGCCGGCCTCGACGAACCTCACGCGTATGGTCGGCTCGATCCACCAGCGGATCGTGTCGTGCCAGGCCGCGACGGCCTCCCTGCGGCCCGAAAAGAGGGGCGCGACGTTCATGCGCAGGTCGTAATAGCGGTACGCCACGCCCTCAAAGTCGCTCCTCCAGCCGGCCGGGCCGCCCCCCATGGCAGGCGCGCCGCGGCGTTTGTATTTATAGCCACCACGGCCCCTGCCCGCCGGATCGCGGATAATGTTATATTGTGGCTCCCCGCGGGCGCGCGCGTGCCAAACCGGACCACGGCGCAGATCGTAGCGGACATGCTCCATGCGGCAAGCGAGTCCGGAAACGGCGGGATCGGCCCCACGAGGCTCGCCAAAAGGGCAAACGTGCCCCACCCGCGCCTCCAGAGCCTCACAAAGACGCTCGTGGGCGCTGGCCTCATCGTCAGGGTCGAGGCAGGCGCGCGCCACACCTTTGCGATCACCCCAAAGGGCCGCCACTACCTCGAGATCCACGTCCAGTACCACTCGATGGCAGAGTCCTTTGGGCTAGAGCTATAGGCCGCGCCGCCTGCGCCTGCGCTCGGCTCGCCTCTCGCGGCCCGCCGTCCACGAGCTGTAGAGCATGATGCCCACGGCGCCGGCGACCATGGCCCAGAACATGACCCAGTTCTCCCTGTATGCGGCGATCCCCATGCCCCCGACCATGAATATGAGCACGATCATGTGGTAGCGGTCCATCCAGGGCCCGCGCCGGCGGCAAAACAATATATCTTTTTGACTGTGGGGCGCCCGCGTTGGGCAAGGCGCTAGAGGCCGTGGGGTTTGCCCTGATCGCAGGGACAGTATATGCCTACCTGGGCCTGATCGCGCAAAAGGACCCCGCCGGATGGCCGGTCTTTTGGGCCTGCGCGCTCGGGGCCCTCGGGATCATCATGTACCGCAAGTGGAGCCGGCGCGGCCCCGGCCAGGGCCCCGCGGCCCCGCAGGGGCCTCCCGGCGGGGAGCACCGATAGATCTATAAAGGCCCCGCCGCGGCCGCGCGCGCGGGATGGCCGGTACTGCAGCTGAATGGTGGAGGGATCTCGGCGAAAAGCTCGAGGTTGACATTGAAATGTACCAGCCAGAGCGCTGAGCGGAAAGGGGGAATAGAGCCCCGGATGGGATCTGAACCCACGACCTAGCGCTTACGAAGCGCTCGCTCTGCCAGACTGAGCTACCGAGGCGTGCGCGCCCCGCCGACCAGAGTTAATAAAAAGCCTTTGAGGGCGCCCGCCCCGTGAGGGCGGGGGTCTCTGGCGTGAGGGGTGTCGTGGGCGGCGGGCTCGGGCCGCCCGAGGTCGCGGCCCTCTGCGAGTCCTTTGGCGCGCTGGCCGGCGCGGGGCGCGAGTGCGCGCTGGGCATGGACACGCGAGGGTCCGGCCCCATGCTGGCCGGCGCCGCCTCTGCGGGCCTGAGGGCCTCGGGCCTCGACGTGCGAAACCTCGGCGTCGTGCCGACGCCGGTGGTCATCCACGAGTCGGCCAGCGCGGGGTGCGGCGTCGCCGTGACGGCCTCGCACAACCCCGCCGGGTGGAACGGGCTCAAGTTTGCGGTGGGGGGCAGGGGCATTGACGCGTCTGCGCTGCGCGGCGCGCCGGCCCGCGCCGGCCCGCGCCACGGGCGCGTCGGGACGGAGCGCAGCGCCGGCGGCACGTATGTC
>RHFA01000116.1 GCA_003724275.1 Thaumarchaeota archaeon S13 | reverse complement strand
TTTGTGACCAGGTTTGACCCCGAGAGGTGGGACTATTACCGCGCCGAGATATGACCCCGCCGGCCTGCCCCAGGCCTGATCGCAGGCGAGATCGCAGGCGAGATCGCAGGCTAGATCGCAGGCACGGCGGCGCACTGCGGTTTGCCAATGTGTGAACTATTTTTAACTGAAACTCGCTAATAACAGCGGGGCCGGCGGCTAGGCATGACCATGGGGTACTGCGTCAAGTGCAGGACCAAGCGGGAGATCAAGGGCGCCAAGCCCACGATCATGAAGAACGGCAAGCCCGCTGTCAGCGGCACGTGCGCAACGTGCAGCACCCGGATGTTCAAGATAGGCAAGCCTTGAGGGCATCCGGAGCCCCCTTTTTTAGCGCGCAGGCTCCCCCTGTGGAGAGAGCTAAAAAATGAACTATTGTGCCTTGTCCCCTACTGGAAGGGGTCTATGAACGGGCAGTTGACTATGTGTTCAGAGTCCATCGGGCGCGCGAGCTCGCTGCTCACCTTGCCCTCTGTCTTCATGGCCTGTATGTCGCCGATGTTCTCAAGGAGGCGTGCGTCGTGCTCGTCCTCCCACGTGACCACGTGTATGCGCCACATTGGCGAATAGCCCGCGTCACCGGGGCCTGCCGTGGCGATGCCCGGCTGGAAGCCGAGAGGCCCGGGGCCCTTGAGTCCGTTGGTGAACTGGAACAGGTCAACTGCGGCCGAATTTGCGATGAGGCTCGCCGACGTGGGGGTGTGCGGAACGCCCATCCCCTCGGCAGGGCCTGCCGGCGTGGCGTCAGTCACGATATAGTATATCGTGCGCCCGTCCGGCCCCCAGCCCCTGTGCGCGACAAACGTCACGGTCATGGCGTCGGTGTCGATCTCGGTGACCTGGCCGCCCCCATAGGGCAGCTTGTCGTTGATCTCGGCCTCGTTCACCATGAGCTGTCCGCCTGGCCACATGACGTGCGGCATGTTGATCACGACGTCAAGCTCGGTGAGCGTTACCTCCCCGGCCTCTTCTGCGTCCATGATCTCGGCCTCCGACATTAGCACCCTTGGCGTCGTGTCTGCGTTCCACGTCACGTGCGTGTGCATCGTGAGCGCGCTGTACATGTCAGGCATCGCGGGCGTGGACGTAAAGACCTCGCCCTGGAACCCGTGCACTCCGTCTCCCTCCATGCCGTTGGTGAACATGTAGGTCTGCGAAAGCGCGGCGTCTGGCGCGTTGGCCAGAGGCGGCGCGAGCTCTACGGTCCATCCCTGGCTCTCCGAGATTATCTCGGCGTGCGTCGGGTCGCTAGAGTCCGTTATGACAAAGTACACGCTCTCGCCGTCAAAGTAGCCCTCGTGGAGCGGCAGCGTCGCCGGCACGCTTGCGCGCGACAGCAGCAGCTTTGCGTACCCATGGTCCATCATGTGTCCCATGCGGTCGCCGTCCATCATCATCTTGTCGCCGTGCATGCGGTCGTGGTCCTTCATCATCTTGTCGCCGTCCATCATCATCTTGTCGCCGTCCATCATCATCTTGTCGCCGTGCATGCGGTCGTGGTCCTTCATCATCTTGTCTCCGTCGTGCATGTGGCCGTGATCCTTCATCATCTTGTCGCCGTCCATGTAGTCGCGGTCCTTCATCATCTTGTCGCCGTGCATGCGGTCGTGGCCCTCCATCCTGTCGTCGCCTTCCATGCGGTCTCCCGCCTCCATGTGACCATCGTCCATGGAGCCCTCGGGAGCCGACATTGCCGCGCCCATCGCTGGGGCGGCCGGCGAGATCATCGCGTCCATCGTCTTTTGGAGGTAGTCTGGCCCAACCTCGGAGCACAGCTTGTCCCCACAGACGACACGGGCCGCGTCGGCAGATGTGGCGCTTGCGGCAGCCAGCGAGAGTGCCACTGCGGGCACAATCGCAAATAGCAGCATTCGTTTCTGCAATGTGTTCATTGCGGGCGCTGCCGCCCATGTGGGTTAAAAGCCTTTTTCCACATGGGCGCGCTCGGGAGGCCCCAGGAGGGCAGGCGCGGGCCCCCGGGCCCCGCGGGCGCCCCGGAGGCCCCCCGCGGGCCCTACCGGGTGCGCAGCATGTCCTGGATTTGGGCCAGGATGAGCTGGGCCTTTTCCTTGTTCTCAAAGGTCTGGCCCTCGCCGTCTAGTATGGCGTCAATCTCGTAGCTCTTGTTGACGAGTATGTCCGCGACGTGCTCGTCGAGGGTCCGGTTGCCGATGAGATAGTAGGCAAAGACCGTGTTCTTTTGGCCGATGCGGTGGAGGCGGTCCTCGGCCTGCTGGTGGACCGCGGGGCTCCAGTCGAGCTCGGCGAATATGACATAGCGGGCCTTGCTCAGGTTGATGCCGACGTTGCCGGCCCGCAGGCCGGCGATCATGAGGTTTGACTCGCCGTCCTGGAACGAGTCAATGTTCTCCTGCCTCACCCTGTCAGACTGGCCGCCAATGACCGTCCTTGGCTCAAACTCGGCGAGCTTTTCGTTGAGGAGCTTGTGGATGGACTTGTGGTGGCAAAACACGACGACACTCTCCTCGATCTCCATGATGTTCTGCACAAAGTTGATGACATGCGGCATCTTTGCGAGGCCCGCGACCTGGCGCTCGCTCTGGATCGCGCGCTGGTACGACGAGTACTTGTCGAGTGACGTCTTTGACTCGAGCTCCTCCTCCTTGAGGCGGTTCCATATCTTGCGCAGCTCGCGCCGGTAATAGTCAATGTCCGCGTCAATGTACTCCTGGTAGCGGACCTTGTCCTGCAGGTCCTTTAGGACCTCGCTCTTTTTGCGGCGCAGCATGACGTGCTTGTGGAGCTTTTCGCGCAAGAGCCTGCGCTTGTTCTCCAGGACGAGGGACTTGCCTCGCGCGTTCACATAGCAGAAATACTGGCAAAACTCTGAATAGCTCCCGAGCAGGCCGGGGCTTAGGACGTCGACTATGGGCCATATCTCCGAGCCGTGGTTGTATATCGGCGTGCCCGACAGCCCAATCCTGTGCTCCAGGGACGGCATTGCGGATATCTTGCGTATGGCCGAGTGCTTTTTTGTGGTCTTTGAGCGCATGTGGTGGACCTCGTCGCAGACGAGCGTCTTGAGGTTCACCTTTAAAAAGTCCGGGACGCGCTTTTCGAGGAGCTCATAGTTGATTATGTAAAAGTCGCTCTTTTCGAGTATCTTGCGCCGGCCGCGGCGTATCAGCTTTGACGTCGGCGACGAGGCGTCGACGAGGCGGCCGTTCTTGCTGCGCCTCTTGAGGAACTTGTCTATCTCGCGCTCCCAGTTCTTGAGCGTGACGAGGGGCGCCACGACGAGGACCGGAAACGCGTTCTTTTCGGTCGCGATGTACGAGAGCGTCTGCACGGTCTTGCCGAGGCCCATCTCGTCGGCCAGGAGCGCGTTGCCGTTGGACTTTATCAGAAAGTCGAGGCCCTCGCGCTGGAACCCGAGGAGCTTGCCGCGGAACTGCGGGCCGGGCGTCGCCTTTGAGAGCCTCTCTATGGGGGCCGTCTTTCGCGAGCCCGGCATGGCATCCTTGCCGGCCCTGCGCTGCCAGGCCGACTTTGAGCGGACCTCGAGCTGGCAGTGGCCCATTATCTGCTTTATGCGCTCGACGTTCTCGGGCTTGTCCGGCACGATGACCTCGTCGGGCCCGTCGCCGTACCACGACTGTGGGATGAGCTGCGAGGCCATGCCCACGGCCCGGCTGCCCGTGAGCTTCCAGCTCCAGGCATTGGAGTACTTGTCCATGACATACTCGAGGCCCCCTGCGCTTCCCGTCTCAATCACCTGTTTTAGTGCGCTAAATCCCTAGGTGTTTATGAACCTTGCCGCCATGGGCCGTCCGGGGCGGGCCCGGCTAGGCGTGGCCAGGCGTGGCCAGGCGTGGCCAGGCGTGGCCAGGCGTGGCCAGGCGTGGCCTGCCCAGGCGCCGCTAGGCGTGGCCCTCGGGCCCGTGGGGGCCTGTCGAGGCGTCGTGGCACGTGCACGAGCAGTCGTGCGTAGAGTGGTTGCTGAGGCAGTCGATGCACCGGTAGTGCTCGCGCCTCTCGCACGCCGAGCAGATCAAGGCGCGCCCCCTCGGGGGGCCGCTATTGTTAATCTTTGCCCGACCGCGCGCGCCGGGGAGCTCAACTTTGGCGGACCGGCCATGAAATTTAATAGACAAGGGGGGTTATGGGAGCCCGGGCCGAGGGGGAGCCATGAGGCCCAGACCCGCGGCCATGGCCGCCGCAATACTGGCCCCGCTGGCGGCCCTTGCCCCCCTGGCCGTGGGGGACGCCGAGGGGACCCTCTGGGACCTCCTCATATACGCCGACGTCACCGGAAACGTGGCCTATGGGGGGCCGATGACGGTGGCCGGCTCGGTGACAGACCACGCAGGCTGGCCGGTCGCCGGCGCGGCCGTCACGGTGAGGGCCGGCTCGGAGGCCATGGAGGCCACGAGCGCGGCGGACGGGACGTTCGAGGTGACCGTGGCCAGGGTGGACATGATGCCGGGCCTGCACTCTGTCCAGATGCGCGCGAGCACCGACGGCGGCCTGCTCGGCATGGCCGGCATAGAGGTTGGCGTGTCCGGCGAGGTCAGCGCGTCGGCCCACACGGCGCGCCTCCTCTCGAGCGCGCATGCGCTGCGCTACCTTTCCGCCGACGCCTCAGAGTTTGAGGATGATCCCATTGGCGAAAAGATGTACAGGCACTACCAGGCGCTGCAGCGAAGGCTCATGGCCGAGCGCGCAGTCGAGGAGGCCGCGCGCGAAAAGAGGGCAGAGCACGAGCTTGCGCGCTCGGCGGCCGACGCGGCGCGGGCCGCGATGCTCGAGCGCGAGTCGCACGGCGACGGTACGTTTGGCGGGTATGCGCGCGATGTCCGCATCGACGGGCTGGACAGGGAGATTCGCCCCACAATAGTCGCACAGCTGGACCACACGCTAGAGGCATACAGGGAAGGCAAGGAGGCAATGCAGACGGTCCTCGGGCGCGGCGGAACCATGGCTGAGGCCATAGCCGCGCGCAACGCCGTGGGCGCCGTCCCGCGCAGCGCCATGGAGTCGCTGCTGCCCGACGCGGCGTTTGACGTGGACGACTATCCGTGGGCCGCGGCCCACCTGAGGGAGCCCGCGCCGGCGGCGGCGGTTCCAGGCGGCGAGGGGGCGGCCGCGCCGGCGGCAAACGCGACTGCCCCGGCGCCCAACGCCACGCGCGCCGAGGTTCCCGCGCAGGGCGCCCCTGCGGCGCCCGCGCCGGCGGCGCCCGAGCCGGCAGCGGGGCAGGGCGTCACGACGCTCTACAGGAGCGTCGGTGGCGAGCTCGTCAGGCACGTCCACAACGGGACGCACTGGGTGCCGGCCGCATAGGCGCGCGCGGCCCCGCAAATTGTTATATCCGGCCGCGCGCGGCTGCGCGCGCATGCGCCTCGTGCGCTATGCGCTGACGCGCTCGCTTGCCATGGTCGGCGTCCTCTTTGCGACGCTCTTTATCACCGTCGTCCTCGTCGGCTCGGGGATGGACGACATACTCGGGAGGTCCGTGGCATACCACGTGCGCGCCGAGATTGCCGCGGATCCCGCGCTGGCCGCGTCGTTTGCCGATCCCGGGGCGCTCGAGGCCCACATTGCGGCGAGGATAGCCGAGCGCGAGGCGGAGATAGGCCTCGACAGGCCGTGGTGGTCTCCCGAGCGCATCGCCTCCTCGATGTGGCGCATACTCGTGCTGGACTTTGGGCGCGCGAACTTTTTGTCCTCGGACACGGGTTCTACAGAGGTCGCCGACATACTCGCCGAGCGCCTCCCAAAGACGATCCTGCTGTTCACTACGGCGACGGTGGCCATATCTGCCATAGGCGTTGGCCTGGGGGCCATGGCGAGCAGCCGCGCGCGCTCGGCGGCAGACCGCCTGACGTCGGCGTTTGCCGTGATAAGCTCGAGCTTTCCGGTATGGTGGGTCGGCCTGCTGATGATATTTGCCTTTTCGTTTGCGTGGCAGGTCTTTCCGCCGCGCGCCACGCCGGACGTCCCGCCGGGGGACCCCTCGTATGTCGCCTCGCTCCTGTACCACATGGCCCTCCCGCTCATGACCATCGTGCTAGTCGGGTTTGGCGCGTGGTCGTACCTTGTGCGCAACTTTATGGTCGGCGTCCTGCAGGAGGACCACATTGCCGCAAGGCGCGCGATCGGCGTGCGCGAGAGGAGAATAGTCTACTCGCACGCGCTGCGCAACGCCGCGCCGCCCATAGTCACCGTCATGGCCCTGAGCCTCTCCGGGTCGCTGGGCGGCGCGATAATAACAGAGGCCGTCTTTGACTGGCCCGGCATGGGCCGCCTCTACTTTGAGGCGGTCCTCGCCATGGACCTGCCCGTCATCGTCGGCGCGACGTACGTGCTGACGGCCTTTTTCCTGGCCAGCGTGCTCGCCGCGGACCTGCTGTACATGCGCCTAGACCCAAGGACCGCGGCGCGATGAGCCGCCGCGGGCCGTCGATGCGGGCCGAGGTCCTCTCGAGCCGCATGGGGAGGGCCGGCGTAGGCATACTCGCCGCGCTCGTCGCGCTCTCGGCGGCGACGCTGGCCTCGGGCATCGGCGAGGCCGTCAGGGAGTGGAACGACCCCGCTGCGTGGCTCACGCTCCCGAGGTCCGCGGTTCCCGCGTGGGCAAACGTCGGGCCGGACAGGCTCGCCGAGCACACCGTGGTCGCCGGCGCCGTCTCGGGGGAGGGGGCCCACTCTGTGGCGTCCCACGCCCTCGACGTGGGGGCCGGCGCGGTCCCGCCGGGCCTCATGCTAGAGTATGCCGCGCGCCACTCGGGCTCTGCCCTGCTAGAGCTGCACGTCATGCGGCCCGACGGCGCGCGCGTCGGCGTCGCGGCCGTCGCGCTTGCCGCCTCGGACGGGGCGTCCGAGCGCCACGGGCGCGTCTTTTTGGCCGACGAGTCAGTCAGGAGGACCGTCGAGATGCGCTCCGGCGGCGCCGGCGCCGCCGAGGCGATCTTTGGCGACGGGCGCGGCGGCGCGCTCGCGGGCCGCTATGCGGTGATCGCCGAGCTCCACGGGGCCGGCGGGATGGCAGAGTTTGCCTCCACGCGCCTCACCGTCGACGGCGGGGCCTACGGCCTGATGGGAACCGACGAGATGCGCCGCGACCTCGCAGTCGGCCTCGCGTGGGGCGCGCCCCTCGCCCTATTTGTCGGCGTGAGCGTCGCCGTAGCGTCTGTCCTGATCGGCCTGGCGTACGGCATGTACGCGGGGTACAGGGGAGGGCGCGCCGACGAGGCGATGATGAGGGCAAACGACGTCGTCTATGCGCTGCCCGCGCTGCCGTTCCTCGTCATACTCGCCGTCACGCTGAGCAGCAGCATATTTGTCATGGTCGCGTTTCTCGTCATGTTTGGGTGGGTGGCAGTCGCAAAGGTCTCAAGGAGCATGGCCCTGCAGGCCAGGGCGCGCGGGTACGTCGAGGCGTCGCGCCTCATGGGCCAGCGCGACTCGAGGACGATACTCCGCCACGTCATGCCGCAGCTCCTCCCCTATGCGCTTGCGAGCATTGCCATATCCGTGCCGGCGGCCATAACGACGGAGGCTGGCCTGAGCTTTCTGGGCCTCGGCGACCCCGAGTACCCGACGTGGGGCCAGATGCTGCGCGACGCGAGCCTGCACGGGGCCGCCGCGCGCGGCCTCTGGTGGTGGGTCGTGCCGCCGGGCCTGATGATCGCCCTCACGGGCCTCGCGTTTGTCTTTATCGGCGGGTCCCTTGACGCGGCGGTCAACCCAAGGATGCGCCGCGCCTAGCCCGCGCCAAACTCGCGTATGGCCTCAAGCGTCGGCCCGCCGAGCTTGACGGTGTAGGCGGCCGCGAGGTTGTTGCCGTCGCGCTCCTCGGCTGCGCCCTCGAGGGCCTCGGCGAAGGACGTCTTGTCGCGCCCGCGCGAGTACTCGCCGCCGGCCTCCTTTATGCAGAGCGGGAACTTTTTCAGCGCGACGCCGCGCGAGAAGAGGTGCGCGATGAACTCCTTGTACTCGCCGACGTCGTGCCACTCGCGCGAGCGCTCGCCGCAGAGGGCGATCCACGTGTCGATCGTGTTCTGGTATATGGCCCTGTCTCGGAGGGCCTCCAGGAGCACGCGCCACGCCCCCTCAAAAGTGCGCGCTAGTCGCGCTGGATCCGCACACGGGGCACGTGCGCCCCTTGTAGACCTTGCCGCACCGCATGCACGAGAACTTTGCCGACTCGGTCTCGCGGTTCATGCCAAAGAGGCCGCCGCCGAACCCCGAGCCCGAGCCCGAGCCGTACCCCCCGCGCAGCTGGCCCATATAGCGCCTCCGCAGCAGCAGCGGAAAGACGATGAATATCGCCAGCGCGACGCCGAGGCCATAGGGGAAGGGCAGGACCATCTGCAGGCCTATCGATATTCCCAGCGACACGAAGAGGAAGACGAGGTAGTGCTTGTATGTGAACGCCACGCCGGCGCGCCGGAGGGGTTTACATATAACGCTTTGCCGCCAATTCGGGCGCCCGCGGGGTTCCCGCGGCAGGCAGGCGCCCCCCGAGCGCGCGGCCGGGCCCCGCACTGGGGGCCGGCACGCGCGGGCCGCGCCGGGGCCGCCCTGGGCCCAAGCGTTAATATTTGCCCGGCGGCCGCGCCGGCGCACGATGCTAGAGAGCCTTGCCGGCGAGTCGCGCGCGCTCGAGAGGGCGCTTGCCGGCGAGGAGCTCGGGAGGGCCGACGGCATGGAGCTCTTTTCGCTCGAGGGCATCCACATGCTCGGCGCCGTGGCCGACGAGGCCAGGCGCCGCGCCGTCGGCGACGCCGTGACCTTTGTGGCGTCATACTACATGAACTACACCAACGTCTGCGCTGCGAGCTGCCAGATGTGCGCGTTCTACCGCAAGGCCGGCGACGACGACGCGTACACGCTGAGCGCCGATCAGATAGCCGCGCGCGTCTCGGCGGCCGCCTCGATGGGAGCCACGGAGGTCCACATTGTCGGCGGCTTTCACCCAAAGCTGCCGCTCTCCTACTATGAGGAGATGATCCGCTCGATAAAAAAGAGCCAGCCCCGCATGCACGTCAAGGCCCTGACGGCCGCCGAGGTGTTCTACCTCTCGGCCCTCACAAAGGAGAGCGTGCGCGAGATACTCTCGCGCCTCAAGGACGCCGGTCTCGACACGCTTCCCGGCGGCGGGGCCGAGATACTGCACCCCGACGTGCGCGGCAGGGTCGTGCGCGGCAAGTGCAGCGGGCAAGAGTGGCTCGACACCGTCGAGGAGGCCCACAGGCTGGGCATACGCTCAAACGTCACGATGCTCTACGGCCACGTCGAGCGGCCCGAGCATGTCATAGACCACCTCATGCGCGTGCGCGACCTGCAAAAGAAAACCGGCGGGTTTATCACGTTCATACCGCTAAAGTTCAGCCTCGAGAACACGGAGCTCGTGCGCGACGGGACCGTGACGGCCGAGTGCTCCTCGATATATGACCTGCGCGTCATCGCCGCCTCGCGCCTGATGCTCGCCGGCGCGATCGACAACATATCGGTCTACTGGGTCGCGTACGGCAAAAAGCTCGCGCAGGTGGCCCTCTCGCACGGGGGCAGCGACCTCGTCGGAACCGCCTTCTCCGAGGAGATATACCGCGCCGCGGGCAGGCCAACAGACGGCTCGCTCGGCGAGCTCGGGGCGCTGGTACGCGAGATCGGGCGCAGGCCAGTGCAGCGCGACACGCTCTTTGGGGCGGTTCGCGAGCTGTAGGGGGCGTGCCGAGGCGCGCGCTTTCCCGCTATGGTTATAAGGGGACAGGCGCCGCTATTGCGCGCATGGCAAAAGCGCCAAGACGCAAGCTCGCCAGCGTGCCGCTGGAGATAGAGATCAGGAACTTTGGCCCGATCTCCAGGGGCAAGTTTAGGCTAAAGCCCCTCACGGTCTTTGTGGGGCCAAACAACTCTGGCAAGACGTTTGCCGCAACGCTTGCGCACTCTGTCATATCCTCAAGGGGGACGTACGAGTACCCTGCGGATTATGTCGGGTGGGTAAAACGGGAGCTAAAGCGACAAGAGTTCAGGTCTCTTGTGTCCGGCATGGAAAAGCTGATTGCGGGCGCAAGCACCGCAGAAACCATGATTCCCAGCAAATACACAAACGCGGTGCAGGATATAGTGCATCAGCACAGTTTTGAAAAGAGCCTGCCCGGAACGATTGCAGGAAATTTTGGGACAAGTCTAAAAAAGCTGATTCGCATAGGCCAGCAGTCTGCTATGATCAAAGCCAAATATCACATAGGCGCCAATATAAAAATAGACGCCATAAACCCTCCTGCCATAGAAATGGGCCACATTGATGTTACGTACGCCATTAAAAGGCATCAGGGGGAGGTGTCAATCTACGAAACCAGCGAAAAAATCTTTGGCAAACCTGTAAATTCAATGTTTATTGACAAGAACGTGCAAGAGTACATGAACCTGATTTCACGTCCCCTAAAATTGCAAAAAAAATCTGGCCTGTACTGGCTATTGCACCTCATGAAAAGAATCGAGCATGCGCGCATGTACCTCCCCAGGTCCTACCATCTGCCAGCTACACGCTCCGGTATCCTGTCAGCACGCAGTCCCATAGTGTCAAGCATTATAAAAAACTCAGGATACGCAGCGGCAAAACTACCCCACGATCCCATGCCCGGGGCGTCATACGAGTACTTGGACTCGCTTGTCCAGTTGGGCACGTATGCGCAATTCACAAACGGAAAAAACGGGCAGGAGATGTTCAAGGAGATGTTTGGCGGAAAGTTGGAGGTGCAGATTCCGAAGATAGGCCTGCCGCAGATCGTCTACAGGCTAAAAGGCACAGCCATTCCTCTAAACCTGATGTCATCGAGCATAACAGAGACGGCGCCCCTGCAGCTCTTTCAGCAAGGCAAGATGCCCCATGCTGACGTGCTCGTTCTTGAGGAACCAGAAGCGCACCTGCACCCCGAAAACCAGGCCAGGCTGGCAAAGCACATAGTGCGGCTGGTCAATAGCGGCGTGTGCGTGCTGCTGATCACGCACGGCGTGTACTTTTTGGAACAGCTAAGCATGTTTGTCAGAATGAGCCGAGTTGCCGCGGAAGAAAGAAAGGATCTCGGTTATGCCAAAGGCGACTTTCTTGAGGCCGATGATGTTGCGCCGTATCTCTTCAAAAAAAATGGTTCGGGGGGGTATGCAATTCAAGCCATAGAACATACGCCAGATGACGGAATTTCACAGGACGAGTTTGGACGCGTCACGGAAATCATGTACAACAAAGAAATACGTATTGAGCGTTTAATTAGTGAGTCCTGATGCTTGTCCATAAAATAAAAAAAGATTGGGGCAAGTATGTCATTAAGACATGCAAGGGAAAGTCAGATTGCTTTGTGTGTGCCACAGCGGGCGTTCCCAGCGTGGCGCTGGATTGCGATGCGTTAAAGGTGGATGCCGCATTTAATTCCATAAAAGCCAGGCATGGCAAGAGCAGCGACTGCCTGCTTATTGAACACGACAACGTTATGCAAGTTGCCGTGATTGAGTTTAAAAGCAACTGGTCTGACGGTGCCGGGGCAGCTAGACAGCTTCTAGCGGGGTGCCAAATTGCCAAAACTCTGCTCTCTGAATACAAACCTAAAAAAGAATATAAGATTTACCTGATTGTGTCTGCAAACAGGCATCCAGAAATGGTCAGAAAAAAGTTTTTCCACGAAATAAAAACCTCAGGCGAAAGCATAGAAAGGGTTATCACGGCCGGATGCCACGAACAGTTCAAGAGTTTGCGTAACAGAAAGCGAGACGCCTAAATCCACGGTTTTGCGTTGTGGGTGGGGCAGCTGCTGTATAATCCCCATAGCCTTCAAAACACGTTCGAGGCATGGCACGCTAAAAGTTTCCGTAATTCCGTGCCACGCCATCGTCCAAGTGACGGCGTGTCGTCTCTCTGGCCCAAG
>RHFA01000081.1 GCA_003724275.1 Thaumarchaeota archaeon S13 | reverse complement strand
CCCGTAGGGGCATGACCCACGATTGGTTAATAGCCCCCTGCGCCTGCCCCTGCCGCCGATGGCAGCGCGAGCCGAGCCCGGGGCGGACAACCCCCTGGCCCTCGAGTACGCGGTAAGCGAGACAAAGCGGTACACGGCAAGCATTGCGCCAAACCCCACGGCATGCCCAATGTTCCCAGTGATAAACGAGTACAACGGAACCGGCGAGGCACTATGCTATGTCCAGGGGTACCTCGCCGGACTCGTCGCCTCGACTGGCCAGAGGCCCACAAAGGCCGAGATGGACGAGATCGTCCTTGACGCGCTGAACGACCCCAGCGTGGGCGACATTATCAAAAAGGTGCAGGCGGACGAGGAGTGCCTCGACGTCCTCTGCCCGCCGCGCGAGTTCTGAGCGGCCGGGCCTCGGGCGGGCTCATGGCAGGCCCCATGGGCGCCGGCCTGCCGGCGGCAATGGGCCGGCCGGCAAGGCGCAGGGCATCTGGGCAGCCACAGCCCTGCCGCGCTGCCCCGCCCCCAGGGGAGTGCGCAGGGGGGCGCCGCTGCCATGCCCGCGCCTGCCGGGCAGTGCCCGCGCGATCTCCGATTGGTTAATAACCCCCAATTTGTGCCTGCGCTGCCGATGGCAGCGCAGGCAGGCCTCAAGGCCGACAGCCCCCTAGACCGTGCGGTCAGCGAGACAAAGAGATACGCCGCAAGGATCGTGGGCGACCCCGGGGCGTGCCCCATGTTCCCTCATGTAAACGAGCACAACGGGGCCGCCGAGACGTTCTGCTATGTGCAGGGGTACCTAGCCGGACTCGTAGCCTCGTCGGGCCAGAGGCCCACAAAGGCCGAGATGGACGAGCTTGTCCACGAGACGCTGAACGACCCGAACGTGTGTGACATGGCAGTAAAGATGCAGGCGGACGTAAAGTTTCTCGACACCCGCTACCCGCCCCGCGAGTACTGAGCGGCGGGGCCGCAAATCCGCAAGCTGTTATAAGGGAGACGTGAGGGCGCTCCGCCATGACGCAGCAGGAGCCCAGGATCGTGAGGTTTGGCGACGGCTTTAGCTATAGCGATACGGCGACTCGCCGCCTGTTCGGCGACTCGGCCAGCGTGGATGTCCTTGAAAACTTTGACAGGTGCCTAGAGGCCGCCTGCGCCGATGGGAGCACCGTCGCCGTGGTGCCAGTCCACAACACGGAGAACGGCGACATTACAGGGACGGGCGGCGTTCCCCTGGCCGACATGGCAAGGTCCATGGGCCTGCGCGTGCTCTCCACGCTCGAGCTTCCCGTGGACCACGTGCTGGCCTCCTTTGGGAGTCTCGAGGAGATCAAGATCGTGTATTCAAAAGACGTGGCGCTCGGGCAGTGCTCCAAGTTTATAGAGCGTTATGGCATGAGGTCGGCCTCGATCGTCCCGGGCAAATCAGTTCCACTAAGCACGGCGGGGGCGGCCATATACGTGGCGGGCAAGCGGGTTCGCGTCATTGCGGCGATCTGCAGCGAGGAGGCCGCCTCACACTATGGCGTGCCCATCGTGCGAAGGAACATCACAAACTCGCCGGACAACCGCACTACCTTTCACGCGTACGCCAGGGCCGACGCGAGTATCCCCGAGGGCCTTGCAGGGGCCGCGCGGCGCGCAGGTGGCAGGCAGTAGCGCGCTATCCCGGCCTGGGATGCCAGAATCCCCGCGCCGCGCACGGCCGCCGGCGCAAACCCCACCATACCAAACGTCTCCCCGCGCCTGGCCGGCTCCAGGCGGGGCAGGCGGGCGATCCCTGCGCATCTACGGCCGCACTGGCCTCCTCGTTCCCGCGAGAATCCGCCAGGCGGCCAGCTCCGCAGGCCCGCCCTAGCGTCCACGCGAGTACGCGTGAAACGTCGTAAAGTTGTTCCTCCTGTCGGCTACGCCCGTTGACTTTATGACGTCAAGCCCATAGTGCGCCGCGGCCTCGGCGTTGCAGATTGCGGCCACGTTGATGTCCAGGCTAGCCACTAGCTTGGCCGCAGCTGACGTGTCGGGGAGCACCTCCCCGTTGGGCGCCCTGTCTGACGCCCGCAGCCCGAGCCTCCTGACAAGCCTGCCACACTGCTCAATGGGCTGCCGCTTAGAGTAGACCATCCGAATGTCCTCCAGCCTGCCCCTGGACGCAAGGACGTGACGCACGCGCAGGCGAAGCCTCCTTGCCACGACGAGGCCCATTTCCGAGGCCATCTCCTCCACCGTTGGGCCAGATTTCCGGTCGGAGATCTTTCCGTTTATGGTGTTTTCCACCGGTACCAAGGCATACCTTGCCATGGCTACGCTGGCTGCCCCTAGGCAACCCTCAAAGGAGCGGCGCAGCAGGAACGAAGAGGCGGCGGATACGCCAAACATTCTGGCTGCCGCAAGGTCACTATAGCTCTTTGGGCCGCCAATGCGGGCGATCATCCATTGCCGTCTTTGCGCCAATTTTCGCAGCCGCCCACGCGAACCCTATAAGAGCGTGTGGCGCTATCGTGCCCTGGCAAAAGCGCCCCACGCGTCCTAGAACTCGCTAGGGTACGTGTCCCCGACGCCAAGGCGCACTGTCCTTTGCGTCCCGACGATGATGTCGCTCACCTTTGGGTCGTGTAGGACGGCGCTGCGGAGCTCCCGCATCTCCTGCCTTGACGGCATCTTGCCCGTGGAGGCGATGCGTCCGGCGAGGTACCCTTGCATGTAGCAGATCGTCTCGGTGATGGCGCTGTGGCCGATGACCTCCGGAAACATTGGGCATGCCCTGGGCCTCTCATGGATGCGCTCTGCGTACTCGATCGTCTCGCGAACCGCAGGCGCAAAGACGCCCCTAGAGCCGGCGCCTCCCCTGCCACCCCGCTTCCGTGCCGCTGTAGCCATCAAGAGCCCCCCAAAAACGGCTCCAATATAACAATTTGCGGCGGTTTGCGCGCC
>RHFA01000135.1 GCA_003724275.1 Thaumarchaeota archaeon S13 | reverse complement strand
CATTATGCCGAGCCGTGACCTTGACCCAATGGCCACGATGGCTACTATGGCCGCCGCAAGAACCACGACGGCGACTGCGCCAAACTCTGGGATGATAAAGCTCCCGATAACCTCTATGACCTGGCCGTCGCCGGCAGAGAACTCGATGACCAGCGTGCGCGTGGTGGGCGTGCTGTCCTCGGTGGCGTCGGCTATCTCGTCGTTGACGAGCACGCTAAACGGAACGTCGTCGCCCTCCTGCCCCTCTGTCCTCGAGTCTAGTATGCTCCTGGGTATGGTGAGCGTGATCATCCCGTCCTCCTCGGCGTTTATCGTGATCCTCTCGGCGGTGGGGCCGTACGTTGCCTTTATCGTGTAAGTGCCGGCCTCCATCCACTGTGGCCCGCCGGCGGTAAAGGAGAACTCGAACGTATTGTCGTCGCCGAGCGTCACCTGGTCAACAAATGCCCTGTTGCCGTTTGGCGCGGACACTAGGACGGCTATGGCGCCCTGGAGAGACCTGGCAACCTGCCCTGTCACCGTGACAGTCTCGCCGGCCGCATAGGGCTCCTCCTTGTCGGCCGAGAGCGTTATGGGATCTTGCAGCTGCGCATAAGACGGAACCGCGCCGATGCTCGAGAGCATGACTGCCGCGAGGGCGATCGCTGCAATGGCTGCCGCTTTCAACAGCCCCCCTCAAAAACGCCTATTATTTAAGTATATACCGCCACGCGCGGCGGACCTGCGCCTCTAACTTTATTCACCCGCGAGGGGCGGATCTCCCCATAAGTATATATAGCAATTTTGGGGCGTCGCGCACGGTTTGTCTAGC
Source organism: Thaumarchaeota archaeon S13 (assembly GCA_003724275.1). Taxonomy (GTDB): domain Archaea; phylum Thermoproteota; class Nitrososphaeria; order Nitrososphaerales; family Nitrosopumilaceae; genus JAHRAL01. The sequence goes on along the minus strand of RHFA01000135.1, from coordinate 14,662 downwards.
GGGCAGCATGCCGATCGCCTTGGCGCTCATGGGGGCAAAGGGTGCGCTTGGTGAAAAAGGAGCCCGTCCTGGTCCCAGACCACGTATACGTCCCGCGCCACGAGATAGTCACAAAGGAGGAGGCCGAGGAGGTCATCCGCAAGTACAACTGCCGCCTGACCGAGCTGCCCCTCATATTCGCAAGCGACCCCGCCATAGTCGGCCTGGGCGTCAAGCCCGGCGACCTCGTCAGGATCACGCGCAAGAGCAGCACGGCCGGCGAGAGCGTCTATTACCGGTACGTCGTGGAGGTGTAGCGCACGGCCGACCCATCTAGCAAGCGCTGGCCCATAATCCAGGACATACTGCGCCGCGAGGGGATAGCCCGGCAGCACCTAAACTCGTTTGACGAGTTTCTCGAGCGCGGCCTGCAGAGCATCATCGACGAGGTCGCGCAGGTGGAGATCGAGAACGCCGAGTACCCGTATCGCATACAGCTCGGCAAGGTGAAGCGCAAGGCGCCGCGCATGATGGAGCTCGACGGGTCGATCACGAGCATAACGCCGGCCGAGGCGCGCCTGCGCAACGTGACGTACGCCGCGCCCATAATGGTCGAGGCCCACGTCATCGAGGACAGCAAGGTCCTCGAGACAAAGGACATACACATCGGCGACATTCCGGTGATGATAAAGTCGAGCATGTGCATACTAAACAAGTACACCGAGGAGCAGCTCGTAGAGCACGGCGAGGACACGCGAGACCCAGGCGGCTATTTCGTCATCAACGGGTCCGAGCGCGTCATCGTGGGCCTCGAGGACCTCTCGTACAACAAGATCATAGTCGACAGGGAAAAGGTCAGCAACAACGTGGTCCACAAGGCAAAGGTCTACTCGTCGATAATCGGGTACCGCTCAAAGCTCGAGCTCTTGATGAAAAAGGACGACCTCATCGTCGCGAGAATACCCGGCTCGCCCGTGGACATTCCCGTCATAACGCTAATGCGCGCGCTCGGCGTAGAGTCGGACAGGGACATTGCCTCGACGGTCTCGCTAGTGGACGCGATAAGCAACGAGCTCGAGGCGTCCTTTGAAAAGTCAAGCGAGGTCGTCACGTCAAAGGACGCCATTGTCTACATCAGCAAGAGGATAGCGCCGGGAATGCTCGAGGAGTTCCAGATAAAGCGCGCCGAGACGCTCCTTGACTGGAGCCTCCTGCCGCACCTGGGCAAGCACCCCGAGAACCGCAAGGAAAAGGCGCGCTTTCTCGGGGAGGCCGCGTGCAAGCTGCTCGAGCTCAAGCTCGGGTGGATAGAGCCCGACGACAAGGACCACTATGGGAACAAGGTCGTCAAGTTCGCCGGCCAGATGCTCGCAGACCTGTTCCGGACGGCGTTTCGCAGCCTCATCCGCGACATGAAGTACCAGCTAGAGCGCTCCGGCCAAAAGCGCGGGATCAACGCCGTCGCCGCGGCCGTGAGGCCGGGCATAATATCGGACAAGCTCAACAACGCGATCGCCACGGGCAACTGGGGCCGCGGCCGCATGGGCGTAACGCAGCTCCTCGACCGCACAAACTACCTCTCCACGATAAGCCACCTGCGCAGGATCCAGTCCCCGCTGAGCCGCACGCAGCCAAACTTTGAGGCGCGCGACCTCCACGCCACGCACTTTGGGAGGATATGCCCCAGCGAGACGCCCGAGGGCTCCAACTGTGGCCTCGTCAAGAACCTCGCGCTCTCGGCGCTCATATCGGTCCACGTCCCGCCCGAGGAGGTCGTCGAGCGCCTCTTCGGAATGGGCGTGACGGTCTTTGACGACACGCGCGACGACACAAAGCGCGACGGCACGCGGGTCTTTGTCGACGGCAAGCTCATCGGGTACCACAAGGACGGCCAGGGCCTCGTAGACCGGATGCGCCTCGAGCGCCGCTCGGGCAAGCTCCACGCGCACATTGGCATCTCGATACAAAAGCCCGACGCCGAGGGCGCGACGTCGCGCCTCTATGTCAACTGCAACGCGGGCCGCGTCATGCGCCCCCTCGTGGTCATAAAGGACGGCCGATCGCTCCTCACGCCGGAGATGCTCGAAAAGGTCGAAAAGCGCGTCATGCCCTGGACGGACCTGCTGCGCGACGGGATTATCGAGCTCATCGACGCAAACGAGGAGGAGAACTATTACATCACGCTCAACGACAGGGACACCAAAAAGTACACGCACCTCGAGATATTCACGTCGGCCATACTCGGCGTGGGGGCCTCGATAATCCCGTACCCCGAGCACAACCAGTCGCCGCGCAACACGTACGAGTCTGCCATGGCAAAGCAGAGCCTCGGGTTCTCGACGCCCGTGATGAACACGAGCACGTACGTGCGGCAGCACTTTATGCTGTATCCGCAGGTTCCCATAGTCACGACAAAGGCGATGAACCTCCTGAGCCTCGAGGACAGGCCAGCGGGGCAGAACTGCGTCGTAGCCGTGCTCCCCTTTGACGGGTACAACATTGAGGACGCCATAGTGCTCAGCAAGGCGTCCGTCGAGCGCGGCCTGGCCCGCACGTTCTTTTACCGCATATACGACGCAGAGGCAAAGCAGTACCCTGGCGGCATGCGCGACACGTTTGAGATACCGCGCGCCGACGAGAACGTGCGCGGATACAAGGGCGACAGGGCCTACAGGCTCCTCGAGGCCGACGGCGTCGTGGCGTCAGAGGCAAACGTCACCGGAGGCGACGTGCTCATTGGCAAGACGAGCCCGCCGCGCTTTATGGAGGAGTACCGCGAGTTCGAGTCCAGCGGGCCGTACAGGCGCGACACGTCCGTGGGCGTGAGGCCGTCAGAGGGCGGCACGGTCGACACGGTGGTGATGACCCAGTCCGACGAGGGGGGCCGCATGTACAAGATCAGGGTCAGGGACATGCGCGTGCCGGAGATCGGCGACAAGTTTGCCTCGCGCCACGGCCAAAAGGGAGTCCTGGGCATACTCGCAAAGGCCGAGGACCTCCCCTACACAAAGGACGGAATCTCGCCGGACGTGCTCATCAACCCGCACGCGTTCCCCTCGAGGATGACCGTCGGCATGTTCATGGAGTCGATCACGGGCAAGGCCGCCGCGCTGCGCGGCTCAAAGTTTGACGGCTCGGCCTTTGTCGGCGAAAAGATGGACGAGGTCAAGCAGGCCATGGAGTCGCGCGGCTTCAAGTACTCGGGCAAGGAGGTCATGTACGACGGGCGCACGGGGAGGCCATTTGACGTCGAGGTCTTCGTCGGCGTCGTCTATTACCAAAAGCTCCACCACATGGTCGCCGACAAGATACACGCGCGCGCGAGGGGACAGGTCCAGATGCTCACAAAGCAGCCCACCGAGGGCCGCGCGCGCGGCGGGGGCCTGCGCTTTGGAGAGATGGAGCGCGACTGCCTCATCGCGTACGGCGCGTCGATGATACTCAAGGACCGCCTCCTCGACGAGTCAGACAAGTCGTCTGTCTATGTCTGCGAGCGCTGCGGCCTCGTCGCCTACCACGACGTCAAGCTGCGCCGCTATGTCTGCCGCGTCTGCGGCGACAAGGCAAAGGTCTCCTCCGTGTCCGTCGCGTACGCCTTCAAGCTTCTGCTGCAAGAGATGCAGAGCCTCAACGTCGCGCCGAGGCTGCTCATCAGGGAGAGGGTGTAGGGGTTGTCGTTCCAGGCCACAAAGTCAATCGACGGGATTCGCTTCTCGGTCTGGTCGCCAACAGAGATACGCAAGTACTCTGTCGCCGAGATAACGGCGCCGGAGACCTATGACGAGGACGGCATGGCCGTCCAGGGTGGCCTCATGGACGGCCGCCTCGGCACGCTCGAGCCGGGCCAAAAGTGCCTCACTTGCGGCAACACTAGCGCGCGCTGCCCGGGGCACTTTGGCCACATCGAGCTCGCCGAGCCGGTCTTTCACATCGCGTTCATCGACAACATCTACAAGCTGCTGCTGATGACGTGCCGCTCGTGCTCTCGCCTCAAGATACCGCAGGACCACCTCGACGAGCTCGCGCGCGTCAAGTCCCGCGAGGCGGCGTACACGATAGTGTCGCAAAAGCGCATCCCCGAGGGGATACTCGAAAAGGCCCGCAAGGCAAAAGAGTGCCCGCACTGCGGCAAGGCCCAGTACGAGCTCATATTCACAAAGCCGACGAACTTTATCGAAAAGACCGAGGCCGGAGAGAACCGCCTGCTGCCGATGACAATCCGCGCGCGCTTTTTCCAGATACCCGACGCGGATCTCGACCTGCTCGGCTATGACCCCTCGACGGCCCGCCCCGAGTGGTTTGTCCTGCAGGCCCTCCCCGTGGCCCCCGTCACGGTCCGCCCGTCGATAATACTAGAGACGGGGATTCGGTCAGAGGACGACCTCACGCACAAGATGGTCGACATTATCCGCGTAAACCAGCGCCTCAAGGAGAGCAAGGAGGCCGGCACGCCGCCGCTCATCGTGCAGGACCTCGTCGACCTCCTCCAGTACCACGCGACGACATACTTTGACAACGAGGTCTCTGGCATCCCGCAGGCCCACCACCGCTCGGGCCGCCCGCTCAAGACGCTCACGCAGCGCCTCAAGGGCAAGGAGGGCCGCTTTAGGGGGTCGCTCTCGGGCAAGCGCGTGGACTTTTCGAGCCGGACCGTCATATCGCCGGACCCAAACCTCGACCTCTCCGAGGTCGGCGTGCCGACATACATCGCCACAAAGCTCACGATACCCGAGATTGTCACAGAGTGGAACATTGGGCGCATGAGGGAGCTCGTCAACAACGGCCCGGACCACTATCCGGGCGTCAACTATATCGTGAGGCCCGACGGCGTCAAGATACGCCTCGACTTTGTCGAGGACCGCTCGTCGATCGCCGAATCGATAGAGGTCGGGTACCGCATAGAGCGCCACCTCCTCGACGGCGACATTGTAATGTTCAACCGCCAGCCCTCGCTGCACCAGATGTCGATCATGGCCCACTATGTCAGGGTCCTGCCTGGCAAGACGTTCCGCCTCCACCCGTCAGTCTGCCCGCCCTACAACGCCGACTTTGACGGCGACGAGATGAACCTCCACGTGCCGCAGAGCGAGGAGGCCCGCGCCGAGGCGATGCTCCTGATGAGGGTCCAGGACCAGATAATCTCCCCGCGCTATGGCGGGCCCATAATAGGGGGCCTGCGCGACTTTGTGACCGGCGCGTACCTGCTAACTCGCGACGGGACGCACCTGACGCAGGTCGACTTTGCAAACTATGCGATGCTCGGCGGCTACTCGGGCGAGCTCCCAAAGCCGGAGACAAAGGGCCCGGACGGCGAGCCGCTCTACACGGGCAAGCAGCTCTTTTCGCTGTTCCTGCCGGCGGACTTTAACTATGTGATGACGTCAAAGTGGGCGCGCGGGACGTCAGGCTCAAAGCAGGACATTGTCATAAAGAACGGCGAGCTCATCAGCGGCGTGATAGACAAGTCCTCGATAGGCGCAGAGGAGCCCGAGAGCGTCCTCCACAGGATCGCAAAGGACTACAGCAACGCGCAGGCAAAGACGTTCCTCAACTCGATACTCATCATCGCAAAGCAGTTCATCACGCACTATGGGTTCAGCTATGGCTACTCGGACCTCGAGATGCCCGAAAAGATGCGCTCAAAGATACTCGACAACATCAACGAGAGCTATGACAGGGTGTCCGAGCTCATCACGCAAAAGAGGCGCGGCACGCTCACGGCCGTGCGCGGCCTCTCCGAGGACGAGTCACTCGAGACCTACATCACGCACGAGCTCTCGACGGCCCGCGACAGGGCCGGCAGCATAGCCGACCAGGCCTTTGACGAGTCAAACTCGGGCAGGATAATGGCTACGACGGGCGCGCGCGGCTCGTCGCTCAACATTGGCCAGATGGCCGGCGCGCTGGGCCAGCAGTCGCGCCGCGGCCAGCGCCTCCTCAAGGGGTACGGCGACAGGGCGCTCTCGCACTATCGCCCAAACGACGAAAACCCCGACTCGCACGGGTTTGTAAAGTCAAACTACCGCGACGGCCTCTCGGCCCTCGAGTTCTTTTTTCACGCGATGGCCGGCCGCGAGGGCCTAGTCGACACCGCCGTGCGCACGCAGCAGAGCGGCTACATGCAGCGCCGCCTCATCAACGCGCTCGAGCACATACGCCTCGAGTACGACGGGACCGTGAGGGACCCGCACGGCCACATCATCCAGTTCCTCTACGGCGAGGACGGCATTGACGTCGCTCGCAGCGACCACGGCGAGGCGTTCAACATATCGAGGCTGATAGAGTCCGAGAGAATCGTCGACAGCGGCAAAAAGGCGACCGAGGAGGAGATAGCCACAGTCACCAAAAAGTACACGCGCACGTTCAACGCAAAGCTAAAGTCAAACGTGTCCGAGGCCATGGCGTCCTCGGCCCTCAGCCTCGCCGGCGTGGAAAAGGTCTGCCGCAAGGGCCTCGAGCTGTACAACAGGGCAAAGGTCGAGCCGGGGCAGGCCGTCGGCATCGTCACGGCCCAGTCGCTCGGCGAGCCGGGCACGCAGATGACGCTCAGGACGTTCCACTTTGCGGGCATCAGGGAGCGCAACGTCACGCTGGGCCTCCCGAGGCTCATCGAGCTCGTCGACGCGCGCAAAAAGCCGACGACCCCGACGATGGACATCTATCTCGAGGACTCGATAAGGGCCGACAGGGAAAAGGCGATCGAGGTTGCCCAGAACGTGCTCCAGACGCGCGTCAAGTCGCTCGCGGCCGACCAGACCGACTATTCGACGCAGATAACGCTGCGCCTCAACGAGGACGCCATGGCCAAGATCGGCGTGACGTCCACGGACATCGAGCTTGCGCTCTCGTCTAACAAAAAGTTCAAGATAGAGGCATCCTCGGGCACGATCATACTGACGTTTGTCGAAAAGGCCGACACGCAGGGCGCGCTCGCCATACTCGACAAGGTCCGCAACGCGACGGTAAAGGGCGTGCCGGACATTGAGCGCGTCACGCTGGTCCAAAAGGACGGCGAGTGGGTCATCCAGACGACGGGCTCCAACCTCGCCGGCGTGCTCGGCGTGCAGGGGATCAACCGCCGCAAGGTCCGCACAAACAACGTCATGGAGATATCCGAGACGCTCGGCATCGAGGCCGCGCGCAACGCGCTCATCAGCGAGCTAAACTCTACGCTCGAGGACCAGGGCCTAGAGGTCGATGACCGCTACATCATGCTCGTCGCCGACCTCATGTGCTCGCGCGGGTACATGCAGCAGATAGGCCGCCACGGCGTCGCCGGCACAAAGGACAGCGTGCTCGCGCGCGCGGCATTCGAGATCACGGTCCCGACGATAGCGCGCGCGGCCCTCGGCGGCGAGGTCGAGCGCCTGCGCGGCGTGACGGAGAACGTCATCGTGGGCAGCAACATTCCGATAGGCAGCGGGACGGTGGACCTGTACATGCAGGTCTCAAAGAGGCGCTAGGGCGCATGGCCGGCGAGCTTCAAAAGGCGATCAAGGAGGCGATAAAGGCCAAAAAGTGCGGCCTCGGCGCGCGCACGGCGGCCACCGGCATCAAAAAGAGCAAGCTCCTCGTCGTCTCGTCCTCGGCGCCGGCCTCGCTCGCAGAGTCCGCCGAGGGGGCCGGCGTGCCAGTCGTGCGCCTCGGCTCGACGTCAGTCGAGCTCGGGCGCCTCTGCGGAAGGCAGCACCGCGTCTCGGCCGTCTCGTTCACCGCGCTCGCCGCCGCCAAGGTAAAGGCCATCGAGGGGGAGGCCGCGAAAAAATGACCGAGATTCGCATAACGCAGGACCAGCTGCGCCTCATGTCGCTCTTTGAGGGCAAGACGCACGTCGCCGCGCGCGACTGCGTCGAGGACGAAAAGCACGACCGCATCATATTCGTAGTCGACGAGGGCCGAGTCGCCGCGGCGATAGGCAAGGGCGGCTCGTCGATACGCGCCGCGCAGAACGCCATAAAGCGCAACGTCGAGATTGTAGAGTATGCGGCAGACCCGGCAAAGTTTGTCGCCAACGTGCTAAACCGCAAGCTCGTCAGCGACGTGAGGATCAGCAGGCGCGAGGACGGCTCGATGGCCGCGACGGTGATGGTCGACCCCGCCAAAAAGGCCCTTGCCATCGGCCGCGAGGGCCGCAACGCCTCAAAGGCGCGCCTCCTCGCGCAGCGCCACTTTGGGATAACTAGCGTGTCAATAGAGAGCGCGCCGGCGGCGGTTCAGGGGGGCGTGGCATAGCATGGCAAAGTCCCCGCTGGGCCTCTTTGCGGGCCGCGCGATCCGCACAAAGCGCAAGCGGCAGAGGTGGTCCATATCGACGTACAAGAGGCGCCGCCTCGGCCTTGACCGCAAGGCAAACCCTATGGGCGGCGCGCCGCAGGCCCGCGGCATCGTGCTAGAAAAGGTCGGCGTCGAGGCAAAGCAGCCAAACTCGGCGGTCCGCAAGTGCGTCAGGGTGCAGCTGATAAAGAACGGCAAGTCCGTCACGGCGTTTTTGCCGCGCGACGGCGCGATGAACTTTATCGAGGAGCACGACGAGGTCCACATACAGGGCATGGGGGCCACGCAGGGGGGCGCGATGGGCGACATTCCGGGCGTGCGCTTCAAGGTATTCAAGGTGAATGACACGTCGCTCCACGAGCTCGTCATCGGCAAAAAGGAGAAGCCGCGGCGATGAGCGGCAAGGCCGAGCCGGCGTTCAGGCTCTTTGGCACGTGGGACACGACGGGCATCGAGGTGTCAGACAAGAGCCTGGGCCGCGCTATATCGCTGCGCCAGGTCGTCATGCCCGTGACGTACGGCCGCTCCGCCCTCAAGAGGTTCAACAAGGAGGACGCGCACATTGTCGAGCGCCTCGCAAACAAGATGATGCACTTTGGCAAGCGATACGCAAAGAACACTGGCCGCATGGCCGGAAAAAAGATGCGCACGTTCAACACGATAAAGGCGGCGTTCACGATAATCGAGCTAAAGACGGGCCGCAACCCCGTCGAGGTCCTCGTGCGCGCAGTCGAGCACTCGGCGCCAAACGAGGACACGACGCGCATCGTATACGGCGGGACCGTGTATCACGTGTCCGTCGACGTCTCGCCTATGCGCAGGGTCGACCTTGCCCTCAAGTTCATCGCCGACGGCGTGCGCGAGAGCTCCTTCTCCAACCCGCGGTCCATGGAGGAGTACCTCGCCGACCACCTCGTGCGCGCCGCGGACAACTCGCCAGACGCGCCGTCAGTCAAGCGCAAGCACGAGCTAGAGCGCATAGCGCAGGCGTCAAGATAGTAGCCCGAGGCAGATTCGAACTGCCGTCGCCGCGTTTCCTCTCGTGAGATCCAGAGCGCGGAATCCCTGGCCCGGGCGCGGGTGCGCCCGATTGGCCGCTAGACTATCGGGCTATGCGCGCGGCCCAGGGGGGGAGCGATATAACGATTTGCAGGGCGGCAGGCGCGCGGCCGGGGCGCGCCTTTGGGCAGAACCGGCAGGCCTTGGCGCCCGCGCCGCGCGGGCCACTCCGCGCCGCGGGCCCCGGGGAGTCCCTAGCGGCCAAACCCGCCAAAAACCGTGCCTATTCATGCAACGGAGCCGCCCGCCAGGAAGCCTTCATGGCCCGCCGGACAGCCCGCAAGCCACGGCGTTGCAGTCAGGGTTGTCGCCACGCATGGGGGGAAGCGTCCCACCGCTGGCTCGCGACGGGCGGTACGAGATGCTTGTGGCATGGCCGGCGTCGGCATGGCGGCGACGCGTGCCGGTTCTGTCGTCGTGACCGCCACTCCGGGCGCGTGGGGGTGGCTCCCGTCACGGGCGTGCGGCAGGGCAGCCCGCGCGGCTGCCCGCTTGGGGCCGAGACGGCGAGCCAACGCCCTGCCGCGAGATCCGCTGCCGGTAGATGCAAGTTACCGCCTTGCACAGTTTCCGCCCCGCGGGGCTCCGGGTCCGGGCGCGATCCTGTTATATTCCCCGCCCGCGCGCGCCGCGCGCATGGGCGGCCGCACGGGGGCAGACGAGAGGGAGGCAGACGAGCTGATCCGCCGCGCCAGCTGGCTTCGCTCCAGGGGAATGCACGCCGAGGCCCTCGAGCTCTTTGAGCGTGCCGCGGCGCTCGTGCCAGACGACGGCATTGCGCAGTTTATGCGCGCGCAGGCGCTCATGTCAGTTGGCCGCCTCGCCGAGGCCCTGGAGGCGTACGGGCGCTCTGCCGGGCCGGGCGTCGACCCGGCAGCCGTGCACGGGGGCCGCGCCAACGCGCTCTCGGACTTGGGCCGCCACGAGGAGGCCCTCGAGGCGATCAGGGCCGCGCAGGAGGCCGACCCCGCGTTTCCCGGCGCGCTGTTCAACGAGGGCCTCGAGCTCGCGGCCCTCGGTCGCCACGAGGATGCCCTCGCCTCGTACGACCGCGCGCTGTCCGTCGTGCCAGACGGCCTGGTGAGCGCCGACGGCGTGCCCGAGCCGGCCGGCCCGGACTCGCCGCAGCTCCACGAGGAGCGCGCGCGCTCCCTCTACAGGCTGGCCCGCCACGCCGAGGCCCTGGATGCCATTGACCGCGCAATCGCCCTAAAGCCGCGCACCGCCACCCTCCACAGCTCGCGCGGCCTCATCCTCGACGCCCTCGGCCGCCACGAGGACGCCCTCTCCTCCATGGCCCGCGCCTCTGAGCTTGATCCCCTTCTCGTCGGGGCCCACCACAACCGCGGCCTCGTGCTCGCCTCGATGGACAGGTTTGAGGAGGCCCTCGCCTCGTACAACCGCGCCCTGGAGCTCAAGCCGGACAGCGAGGCGGGCCTCGCCTGCCGCGCGCAGGCCCTCAACGCCCTCGGCCGCCCCGCCGAGGCGCTCAAGGACGCCGAGCGCGCCGTCGAGCTGGCTCCCCGCAGCGAGGTGGCCCTCCTTGCCGCCATCGAGGCGCTCTCGTCGATGGGGCGCCACGACGACGCGCTGTCCACCTGCGCCCGCGCGCTGGAGATCAACCCCGACAACGCCAAGGCGCTCGCGTGGCAGGCCGCCTCGCTCCTGTCCAAGGGCCGCCACGAGGATGCCCTCTCCTCCATGGCCCGCGCCGTAGAGCTGGGCACCGACGGCACCGCCGTGCACCTTGTCCGCGCCTCTGCGCTCCACGCGCTGGGCCGCCACGAGGAGGCCCTGGCCTCTGTGGAGCGCGCCGTCGAGATGGGCGCCGGCGGCACCGCCGTGGACCCTGTCCGCGCCTCTTCGCTCCACGCGCTGGGCCGCCACGCCGAGGCCCTGGACTCGTACGACCGCATGGCGGAGAGGGGACTGTGCGACGCCATCACGCACGGCGAGCGCGCCGCCTCGCTCCTGGCCCTCGGCCGCAACGCCGAGGCCCTCGGGGCGTACGACGCCGCCGTCGCCGCCGATCCCGACTCCTTGCCCGCGCCGACGCGCTGCTGGAGCTCGGCAGGGCCGAGGAGGCCGTCTCCGAGTATTCCCGCGCCGCCGCTGCCGGGATCGGCGCGGCCTATGTGGGCACCGGCCTCGCCGCCGCGTTCCTGGCGCTGGGCCGCCCCGCCAAGGCGCTCGAGTCCGCCGACAGCGCCGCCGCGGCCAGCCCCGGCAGCGACCTTGCGCACTCTGCAAGGGGCGTCTCGCTCCTCGAGCTGGGCCGCAACGCCGAGGCCCTGGCCGCCTTTGAGCGCGTCATCGCGATTGACGACAGCGCCGTTGCGCACCACGACCGCGCCCGCGCGCTCGCCGGCCTGGGCCGCTGGGAGGATGCCCTTGACGCGTACGGGCGCGCCATCGCCCTTGATCCCGGCCTTGCCGGCGCGCACCAAGGCCGCGGGCAGATGCTCCTCATCCTGGCCGACTATGCCGGGGCCCTGGCCGCCTTTGAGCTCGTCGTGGCCGCAGACCCGGACCACGCCGGCGCGAACTATGGCCGCGCCGAGGCGCTCCTCAACCTTGGCCGGAACGACGACGCGCTCGCCGCCTTTGAGCTCGCCGTCTCCCTAAACCCGGCCAACACCGATGCGCGGACCGGCCGCGCCGACACGTTTACGCAGATGGGCCGCCACGCCGACGCGCTCGCCGCCTTTGAGCTCGCCGTGGCCGCAGACCCGGGCCACGCCTACGCGCACCTTGGCCTCGGCGACGCGCTCCTCAGGGCGGGCCGCGCCGGCGAGGCCCTGGAGGCATGTGACAGGGCACTGGCCATCGATCCGGACAACGCCAACATGCACGATGGGAGGGCCAACGCGCTCGACGCGCTCGGCAGGGCCGCCGAGGCCGACGAGGAGCGGTGCCTCGCCGAGCGCGCGCGCGGGCAGCGCCGGCAGGCCTGACGCGCCGCGGGCCACGCGACAGGCTGTTATGGGGGCTCTTTGGAGGCCGCGCGCATGGGGAGGCGCAGGCGTGCCGCGCGCGCCCAAACGGTTTTTACCCCATGCCCCCAACGCGGGCCGCATGGCGGCGGCCAAGATAAAGTGCTCGCACATACTCGTCAAAAAGCACGGCGAGGCCCTTGCCATACTCGAGCGCCTCAAGGCAGGCGAAAAGTTTGGCAGGCTCGCGCGCGAGGCGTCGCTTGACACGGGGAGCGCAAGGCGCGACGGCAGCCTCGGCTACTTTGCGCGCGGCAAGATGGTGAGGCCATTTGAGGAGGCCGCGTTCTCGCTGTCCGTGGGCCAGACGTCCGGGCCGGTCAAGACCGAGTACGGCTACCACATTATCAGGCGCGTCGCGTGATCACGCGCGCTGCCTCCTCGGCAGCACCACGCTGAACACGACGGGGCCGGACCTCGCGCGTATCGTCCCGCCGTGCTGCCTGACAATGTTGCGGCAGCCCGACAGGCCCAGGCCCGTGCCCTTTAGCTTTGTCGTGTAGAGCGGCTCGAATATGCGCTCGAGGCTCCCCTCGGGGATTGGAGGGCCGCTGTTCTCAAACTCGACGGTCACGGCGTCCTCGCCGGCCTCCATGCGCACGTCTATCCTGCCCTCCTCCTCTCCGATCGCCTGGACCGCGTTGAGGAGCAGGTTGGCAAACATGATCTCTATCTTTTCGCGGTCGCACTCGATGACGGCCTCGCCGGAGGGCAGCGACACGCCGATGTTGCGCGGCACGTCTATGGAGTCCAGCGCGTACTCTAGCATTGGGACCACGGCGCACTCGTCGGCTATGACCGGAGTCGTTCGGACATAGTTGAGGACGCCCTCGATCTGGTGGGACATCCTGGTTATCGCGCGGTTTATGCGGTCGAGCTCGCCGTCGACCTGCGCGTCGCCGCCGGCCTTTCTCCTGATGCGCTCGGCAGAGTTGCGTATTATGCCCAGCGGGTTGCGCAGGTCGTGCGCAATGTTGGAGGCGAGCTGCCCTATCGCGGCTATCTTTTCGGACTGGCGCAGCCTCCTGGTCTGCGCGTACATTGCCCTCGCGAGGTACGCGCTCAGGCCCGCGGCGGCGATCCCGACGACTGCGGCCAGGGCCAGCAAAAAGTTGCGCTGCGTGTTGGCCTCGGCTAGGGCATCGGCGAGGTTTGTGTGGACGACAAACGTCCACCCGAGGCCGGCAAAGTCGCCATAGCCGGACTGCCTCGAGAACGAGTGGAGCGTCTCCTCGGAGCCGTGCCCGACAATGACAAACCCGCGCTCGCCAAACGTATAGTCAACGTCAAGGCCCTCGTACACAGTGGCGTACCTCGCCTCTATCCGCGCGAGCTCGGTGGCGAGGGCCTCCTCCTCGGCGGGAGTGAGGTCTGGGGCGAGTATGCCATAGTCTGCGGCGATCTTGCGGTACTCGGCGTCGTACGCCTCAAACAGGTCCTCGACGACGGCGGCCTCGAGGTCGCCCGTGGGGCCTGTGGCGCCGGCCTCGGCGATGGCCCCGCCATACCGCTCGTCGAGCTCTAGGACGCGCGCGGCGTACTCGATGGCCTCCGTCTCGTTGAGCATTGGCTCCTCAAAGCCGTACTTGCCTAGCACGCGGTCATACTCGTCGTCAATCTCGGCAAAGCGGCGCGCGAGCTCGTCCTGCACGCCCTCGGGCACGCTCATCAGGTCCGGCGTGACGATCTCAAAGGCATCGCCGGAGGCGTGCGGCGCCGACGAGTATATTGGCCACCCGTCAACCCTGTAAATGTCGACGGTCGACCTGCCGAGGCGCACGCCCTCCTGCGTCGAGGCCGCTATGCGATAGACCTCCTCGAGGCCCATCGCGGCCACGAGCGCGCCGGCCGGCGCGCCGGCGGCGTCGCGGACCGTGACGCCGATGTCGATCACGTCCATGCCGTATATGGGGTCGTGGCGCACGTCCGAGACGCGCACGCCGGCCCCGTGGGCCAGCGCGCCCCTGTCGACGCCCGAGTCCACGACGCCGCGCCCTGCTGATGCCACCGTCGCGCCGTCAGAGCCGACGAGGGCTACTCCGGCGATCGCCGCGCCCTGCGCCGACGGCCTCTCGGCGAGGGCCTCGGTGGCCCGATCCGCGAGGGGCCCGGCCTCGCCGCCGGCGTTGTGGTGCGCCAGCGCGGCGCGGATCCTGGGCTCGGAGCCCAGCGCGCGAAGGTCGCCTATGCGGTCGTCGATCTCCTCGTCTATCCTCGAGATGGCCGCATGCGAGGCAAACGTGGACTGCTCGCCGACGAGCGTGTTTATCGTCTCCCTGGTCACGCTGTCCGAGATTAGGGCCATCGCCGTGATCGAGGCGGCGATGAGCGCAAACGAGACGGCCAGCGCGGGCAGC